>JAUUVJ010000260.1 GCA_030589605.1 Candidatus Hodarchaeota archaeon
TCAGAGAGTGTTGATCTCTAGCAAAGTTTAGTTCGCTTACTGAGAGTATTATTGATTCTTTCTTCTTGCAAATACGACACGTTGTCTCTATTATGTTTTTTTGTTTTTGAAGTACAGCCAATTTTATTCACATTATCCCTTTTTGATATAGATTAAAAGCTCCCCAAATTTCCATTTTCTCCATATCATCAAATAAAAAATCATTTTAATGATTATTTAACCTAAGAAACCCTTTAGATGTGGGTAGTTCATCACAGTCAAACTCAGAAAATGTTGATTCACATTTGAATGGATTATATCTTTTTTTTTCTTCATTTTTAGGAACTTAAAAGTGAAAGAAGGAAATAAGGATCAAAAAGAAAGAATATATTCAACTTAGAGGTAATTCCCACATTTTTATTGAATTTATAATTAAAGAGCTGTAGGATAATGGAATCTGGATCTAATGTTTTTTATCATACATTCTTTCTAAAAATCGTACAATTTATTCTTTTCGGTAACTCAAACCATAATAATACCTACAATTTTGAAAAGTTTTTCATATCAAAGTTTAAATTAAGCAAAAGGAAAGTTGACATGATACAACTTACTTTTATCTTATTATCTCTCATTTTCATTGGATTTCAAACAATAATAGCAAAAAGAATTTCACTCGAAGGATCTTTCTTCATAATAATTGTTTTATTTCTTTGTTTTAGAATATTTAATCATTTTATATTTCTTCAATACAAAAATTACTGTACAAATATAGAGACCATTGGATATTTTGTTGTTAATGAACTATTAGTTATTCTAGAAACATCACAATCCTTAAAAGAAGCTGTTAAATTTATAATTTCCAGTAATTATCCAGTTTATTCTGATATTTTTAGAGATGCAATGCTATCAACACACTTTGGAATCTCACTCGAAGAATCTATCAAAGATCGCTTAGGTAGGAATTTACAAGGTGAAATATATTATATATTCCTAAATATTTTAAAAAATTGGGAAATTGGAAAAAATCTTGCCCTTATATCTAAAAACAGGATTCTAAATAAAATCTCAGAGAAAATTATAGAAGAAACCTATAAGATTGATTCACTATCTTCACTCACTTCAGGAATAATGTATTTAAGTCCTCCAGTCATTCTGTGTTTCTTATTAATTTCTGGTAATATGAATGAAGTTTACGGAATACTGATAGCAATAGGCATCCTAATTGGATCTTATTTTATGAACCCAGAAAATAATTTAACTCTATTTTCAGAAAATAATCAGCTATTACTTTCCTATAATAATGAGTCGATGGAGTTTCTCATCATTTTGTCAGAGAATTTACGTAGAGGATTTTCTTTTCATAAAAGTGTAAATAAATCTTTGAGTGCTACCAGAAACGATGACAAACAACAGATTATTCTGGAGAAATCAAAATTATTTGCAACCTTCAAGTTAGGTATTACTCAAGAATCTGAAAACGATTATCTCCTCGAACTATTTTCTGAAAGAATAGTAAAATTACTTTTACTTGTAAAAAAATTCTCTTTAATAAGTTCATCTGTTGCAGGAGAAAAATTATTCCAAATTACTAAGGAAATAAGTAAAACTAATCAAATACTTACAAAAGGCAGAGGCCAATTAAAAGCAGCACAATTTCAACAAAATATCATTCAGTTACTAGCATTAATCTCTCTTGCATTTATTGCAGGAGCTAGTCCTTTTTTTATTTTTGTTTCAAACATGGTTTCAAACTCATTTGTTGATTCTATTACTATTATAAGAAATCCCTTAATCGAATTATCATTTTTTCTGGTAGCAATTGTAATATGCATTTCTCCAATTAGGAATGTAGGTTTTAAATTAAAAGAACTTCATAATAAGGATTTAAGGGAGATTTTATTTAAGATTTCCAAATTCATATTATTCTTGATCGCATATTTTATTACTAGTAGTTCGATTCGGAATCTGTTCTAATTTATGGAATATATATACTCCATTAGGTTGTGTAAGTGCTATAATACATCAAATATATTTTCTTGGGAGTTTTTTAAGTTATTTTGTTAATGATGGTAGAGGTAATAGATTGAGAATATCTAGTCTAGAGGCGGTCAAATATGCAAGGATCGAAAATTAAGCACTATAATCGAATAATTAAGCTAATTCTAATTTTTTGTTTAATTACTATCTCAATAATAGCTTTCACTTTAAATACAAAAGAATCTGTTCTATTAGCAGAATCAAAATCATCTAAAGTTAACAAACTATTAACAAAGAATTCTACTGAATTTAATTCTAATAATAATATGAATTCAATGAAAATTAGCCAAATAACCCCGTCAAATACGCATTTAAATTATAATATTAAACAAAGTACGAACTTTGTAATGAAAACACGGCAACAAAGGGAAATAACAACGAGTTTGAACACAAATTTATCTATTCAATCAGAAGTTGTAAATTCTTCCTTTAATATTGTTTCCACTGGAGATAATAGTAGCAATGAGTGGGAAAATGACATAGAACCTGATTGCGGTAATGTAAATGTCACAAGAATTGTTTCTGGAAATGACTCCTTTGTTAGATTGAATTTTACTGAAAGTAGTGATCCTCCTCTATTTGGTATATCGAATACAAAATTCAATGTTTCAACAAACCCTATAGTAACCAATCAATCTACAAATATATCTTTTGATTTTCAAATTCCCTCTATAACTACTGCTTTATTAAGTTCAATTCATACTCTTGCATTAGAATTCCGATTCAATAATGCATCGATTCACTTCATTCTCTCGTCATTCGGAGGAAGTTTTGGAAACATGACAGGAAATAATGTAACAAGACCATCGGGAACGGATATTTTATATATCTTCTGTAATGATACCCCTCCATTTAACTGGAAGCAGATATCGTATAATATTACCGAATTAATCACGAAATATTTCATACCTCAAGAATATGAAAAATTCTCTTCTTTAGAAACTCTTTTCTGCTATATGATAACATTCACCCCAAACTTTCAGTTATCGCTAGATCTTGATAATTTAAGGTATGAAACAATATTATCTCAGAATGTTTCAGTAAAATACACGATAGGTACTAATACAATTTATTCCGAAGATGGTATATTATATTGGAATTCTACTCTCGAAAATGTTACATTTTCAGCTTATGATAATTCATCTTGGAATAACAACCAACAAACATACCTTAAAGTCAATATAACACGTAGTTTGAATTTAGAAAGCCATTTCATAATCGAAACTTGGAATGAAACTCAAATAACATTAACCTCTTTTCTTAATTTCCCTGAAATAATTGAAAATGTGTCATCAAGTATAGTTCATATGATGCTTCCTTCAGATTGGACAAATGTACATTATATAAATGAAAGCGTTGGATTTAATGATAAAAATCAATCCGCATGGTTGAATGATTATATTCTAGGAATATTATACTATACTGATGTCCTAGGAATGGATAATGGAACTCTTTCAGCTCAAACGCCAAATTATTTTCAGAATATCGAAGTTCCAGTAGATATTTTGAGAAATGAAATATTAAAAATCAGAGGGGATCTGAGATATCCTATATCGGATTATGTTAACCTATTCATGCATAATAGTTCATTCATTTTTCACAGAACAACTCTTCCAATGGTAAACTCTACATTTCTCTTTCTAGATATTGATATAGATGAACAATTCCCAGTTGGTTTACTTCATTTAACCTTAAATTGGTCAAATTCAGGTGAATTTGGAATTTATGAAAATCTTGTATATATTCATGAAGAAACTAGTGAATTATCCTCTATTCAAATATATAGTCAAAAAAATATTACAATTTATAAATATGAACCTTTATTCATTAATTTAAGTCTTTTTCAAGGCATTAATCCATATTGGACTAATTCTACACTTGTATTTTTAATGAAAGAAACAGAATGTCTTTTTTTCTCACAAAAGTCTCAAAATTCTTTCATTCTCAATATTTCAAATATTATTTGGAATTCAGGAGAATATATTCTTCAGATAATTGCTTCTGATGATGATCATTTCTTTGCTACTGAAACTATCGTACTTTTCATTAAGCCTGCCTCAATTTTTTGGAGTTTTTTAAACTTACAAAGTAATGTATTGATAGGAGATAATATAAGCTTTCGTATTTATTCTTTCATTCGCCCTCAAGAAGGGGACCTTTATATTATTCTCTCTGGAATAGACATTAAAATTTGGATTAATGACACCATTGTTGTTTCATATAAATCAAGTTTTGAAGGATTTAATGATGTTAATTTTGGTTTTAACGATTCTAATGTTGGAGATTGGTTATATATTATTATAACAGGAATGGTAGAAGAAAAAATTTTAAAACTCCAGCCTCTATCTTTCTACATTTCAAATGAAACATCTATTCCAGAAAGCAAAAGAGCTTATCTTTATGAAATTATGAAGTCATCAATACTAGCAAATGGAACTTATTTTATATACTATCAGATTGAATATTCCAGTGAAAGTACCAATTGGTATGTTCCAATTAGCTCATATGACGTTGGCTTTGTATCAGCTCATGTTTTAAGGGATAATTATGTGATTGGAACCCAAATTGAAAATCAAATGCTTAGATGGATCTTAAATGCAAATCAAACGTCAAATGATATCCTAATACTAGAATTAGTTAGTCCAACTGTTTATTATCACGTAGAATCATTATCAAAGATATTTCGTATAGAAATTCAAACTTATTCTGATATTACAATTAATAATTTTACTGTACAGCTTGATCTTAGTATTTTAAGTCTTCCTTTTTCCAATATTTCTCTCTTAGATTCTATAAATCGGGATATAACAGATTTGTATTCAATTAGTAATGAAGGTTCTTCCTTAAGAATCTCTAACTTCAATATCATTAGTGGAATTTCCATACATTATTATCTTGAAGGGGATCTCCAAGATATTATTCTCCGTATTAATCAAGTATTTCAAAGCAAATATGAATATAATCAAACTATGGTTGGTAGTTGGATTATTAACACTCCTGATGAATTTGTATACTCTGTATTTTATTCATTATCAGGATTAGATCTATTTTTATGCTATAATACAAGTGTAACAGAACTGCCAAATTCATCAAGTATAATTACGGCTTTTTTACTAAAACAAAAATGGAATAAGACTCTTTCAGTCTATATAGAAATTGTTTTCTTATCTAACCTGATAATAACTAGTGAAGTCCAGAATTTCATGATTGTAGATACCTTTAAACCCGTATTAGATTATTATATAGAAGAAAAAACTGATTTCATACAAATCCATGCATATATACACGAACCAGAAGGAGCTTCTGGTATAAAGGACGTATTACTTCGAATTGAAGATAATAACTATACTTTTACTTCATATAACTGTAATCATTTCATCCTGAATTTAACAGAAAAACAATTCGAATCAAATTTAGCTATGATTATTGTGACAGATTGGGCTGGGAATGTTCTTTTATCTGATTACTTTGAACTTAACCGATTTCTTAGACATTCTCAATCATTTTTTGGTATTTTTGATCCTCAACTAGTTTTTCCTGTTTTTTTCTCTTCAATTACTTTGGGTGGTATCGGTATTTCACGTATGATAAGAAAACGGAATAGATCAATACTCTGAGATGAAAAACTTGGATAAAAGAACTCCTCTTGAATTCTTCAAAATAATTATAGTAGTGATGTTCAGTTCGTCTTTAGTTATCAGCATTGAAATCTTATTTAATCCAGGAACATATTATACTGTATTAATAGACCCTATCATCCTTTTACGAAATAGCTCTGGGATTGTTCTGTTATCTATCTTGTTAAAGGAACTTTTACTAGGCAGAAATCCCTCAAATCAAAAAATCATAAGTGATATCGATAATATGGTTTTTATTCAGGACTGTTTTGCATGGATTGCTATATTCGAAACTCGATCGTTGAGTAAAATAAAAAATATTGAACTAGAACAATTGTCTTACCTAAAATTGTTTTCATTAGAGTTAGATGTTCGAAATTTATGTGTTAGAGTTTTCCTTTATGGAAAATCAAAAGAAGGATTGAGGAAAAAAATTATTAAATCAAAACCCATTTTGGATGTTGTTTTACCCGATCTTATTTTGTTATCAGCCAAGGATTCTTCAAAATTCTTTGATAAACGATATTTTGAAGAAATTGGCAAGCGACTTTACCTGAAAAATGAGAAACAGTTTATTTTTCCGAAATTTGAAA
>JAUUVJ010000010.1 GCA_030589605.1 Candidatus Hodarchaeota archaeon
ACGTTGGATTGAAAGTGTAAATCTCTCTCCTGATGGGAAGTATTTATCTTTTGAAGGAATGCGAAAAGAAAATGGAATCTATGATAATACGCAAATTTTTCTCTTCGACGTTAAAAATGAAAAAGACCCCAGTTTTATCTGTATAACTAAAGATTATGATCGTTCAGCCAATCAATCAAAATGGTTTGATGAAAAATCACTTCTTTTTCTTAGTCCTTCAGATGGTAGAACTAATATTCACAAGATAAACATCAATACTCATGAAGTATCTACAATTATTGATGGAGATAGAAATATTATCGATTTTGCAGTATCTCCTAACAAAAATCGTATTGCATACTCTGTTTCACATGTTTCTTTTCCAAGTGATATGTTTTGGAGCGATGGTGAGGGAAAAGCTGAGGAGAGAATTACGGAAGTAAATAGAAAATACTTGGAGAACCATACCATAGCAAAATCAGAATCATATTATTTTGAAAGAGAAGGAAGCCAATTTCAAGGATGGGTTTTAATCCCTAAAAATCGTGATCCGAATATTAAATTACCGGTTGTCCTTGAAATTCATGGGGGCCCAGCAGCGATGTGGTCACCACATGAAATAACGATGTGGCATGAATGGAATGCAATTGTTAACCAAGGATATGCTGTTGTATTTTGTAATCCAAGAGGATCTGATGGATATGGGAAAAAATTCCGATCAGACGCTAATGCAAATTGGGGATATCTTCCTGCTGCAGATATTATACAAGGATTGGATACTGCTTTGGAGAAATATTCATATTTAGACAAGGAAAGAATTGCAGTTACAGGCGGAAGTTATGGAGGCTATATGACTGCATGGCTTGTGACACAAAACGACCGGTTTAAGGCTGCAATCAGTCAAAGAGGGGTTTACGAATTCATGAATTTTGGCATGACTACTGATATTGCGATTTGGTTTGAATATCAATATAATGGAGAAATTCTTAATCGATATTCTGAAATTTTGAATGATCAACCATTAGTACATGTCAAAAATATGAAAACACCTCTACTAATTATCCACTCTGAAAATGATTTTCGTGTTCCTATAGGCGGAGCAGAGCAATTGTTTTGGTTAGGAAAAAGATATGGAAAAGTAGTTGAACTTGTAAGATACCCACGTGAAGGCCATGAGCTTTCTAGAAGTGGAGAACCGCGACATATTATAGATAGAATCAATAGAATAATAAATTGGATTAAAAAATATAATCCTTAATTTCATTAAAGGAGAAATTTAATTTGGCTGTGAATTTTTGGCGAAGACCGAAATCTGGACGTTCTGCTATTCATGCTAAAAATGGTATTGCTGCGTCTTCTCAACCATTGGCTACTTCAGCAGGTTTGAAAATATTGCAAGTTGGAGGAAGTGCTTGCGATGCAGCAATTTCAATGGCTGCAGTTTTGAATGTAGTAGAACCGTTTTCAACTGGGATAGGTGGAGATGCATTTGCTCTTTTATACATACCTGGTGAGAGTTCTCCAAAGGCGATCAATGGATCTGGCTATTCACCTCGTGAATTATCTTATGATTATCTCGTTAATGAAAAAAAGTTGCAAGATATGCCGTTGACTGGGATTTTACCGATAACTGTACCTGGAGCATTGAGTATGTGGGAGATATTACATGAAGAATATGGTAAATTACCGTGGAGAGATATTTTGAAACCTGCAATTCAATATGCTAGAAAAGGGTTTCCTGTAAGCCCAGTAATTGCTCAAGTTTGGAACGAACTGACACCTAAGCTACTAAAGCACGAAGGTGCAAAGAAGAATTATCTCGTTAATGAAGAACATGCTCCTGTGTCTGGAGAGATATTTAAACAAGAATCACTAGCTTCAACTTTCGATCTTATTGCTAAAGAGGGAGCATCTGTCTTTTATAAAGGTAGTATCGCTGATAGAATAGAAGAATTTATGCAAAATGAGGAAGGATTTCTAAAATCATCAGATCTAAAGGATTACAAAGCCGAATGGACAAAACCAATTTCAAGAGAGATATATAATACTATTTTATGGGAACATGGACCAAATGGTCAAGGTATAGTTACATTAATGATTCTAGCAATTGCAGAAGAATTAGATATTGGTCGTTACAATCTCAATTCTGCTGAATATCTGCATTGTTTAATTGAAGCTAAAAAATTAGCATTTGCAGATGCTTTTGCATATATTACTGATCCTGAATGGATGACATTTCCTTTATCTAAGTTTTTATCAGAGGATTATGCTCAAATGCGCGCAAGTCAGATTAATCCATTAAAAGCAATAACAAGAAATCCTCTTCCTATTGACACTGGTAGTGATACAATTTATTTAACAACCGCAGATTCAGAAGGGTACGTTGTCTCTTTCATTAATTCATTATTCTATGGATTTGGGTCTGGAATTGTCGATCCAAATACTGGTATTGCATTTCAAAATCGTGGGGGTGGTTTTTCATTACAAAAAGGTCATCCTAACCAATATGAACCGCATAAACGTCCATATCATACCATTATCCCCGCAATGATTACTGATACCGAATCAAGACTGCTATATTCATTCGGGGTTATGGGTGGACATCATCAACCCCAAGGACAGGCACAAGTCTTTCTTAATCTTATTTTGCACGGTCTCGATCCACAAGAAGCGATGAGTTGCCCTCGATTCCACCATGATCAAACATTAAATACTATTGCCATAGAAGAACCAATTCCATTAGGTGTTAGAAGTTCTTTAAGACGAAAAAATCATCATATTGTAGATTGTGTTGGGATTAATTTTGGGGGAGGTCAAATAATTGGGAAGAATCCTTCAAATGGTTCTTATTGTGCTGGATCAGACCCTCGTAAGGATGGTCAAGCACAGGGATATTAAGAGCTATCATTCAAAGGAAATCACAATAGTTCTCCATCTGAAAGTTAATAGTATATTTTAAATCCTAAACCATTAGATATTATCTGATTCTGTCTCGATAATGGAACAGGGGTTTCATATGAGTAGTGACTCTGTAAAACAAAATTTGTTAAAAGAAGCTCGGGATGATGTTTATTCCTGGTCTACCAACGATTTAACATGTCAGTTAGCCAAACATGTTATGTCTGTTGGATATGCTAAAATGAAACTTTTTTTTAAAGAATTTGGACATGATTCTAATGATATAATCATTATTTTTGGTCCAGATGGTAGTGTTACTCGCAATAAAACTAGATTCAATGAAGGAGTTGGTTATGGATGCATTGTAACAACCAAAGAATATATATTTCCCAGTCTTCTTCATCCAAATGGATGTGGTTTAGGTTTATACCGCTTAAAAGAAATACCCTCAATAAAAAAAATAATTAATAGAATGAATGTATTAAAAAAAAATGGAGTTCCAATTGGAAATCAAGTTGGGAAATGGGATGTATGGAAATCAAATCATTTTATAGATATTCTTAAATTAGATGGAATTGAAAGTGGTAAACTTAATCAATATGAGAATTGGTTATCATCAGAATATTATGTGTTGATTCATTCATCTCAACAAACTGAAACACAAAAATTGAGTTACTGGAATGCTGATGAGTTCATTCAAGTACAAACACCTTTTGGACAAATCGAAGGCCTTTCCGGTAATTCTTGTTCTGAATATCTAAAATTTTTTGGAAAGGTTGAGAGTTACAGTAAAGAAAAGCGAACATCAATTGCTAATGAGCTTTTTGGAGAAGAAAATGTCACTTGTATTACCAACCCAACGCATCAAGGGTATTATCAAGAGGGAAATTATTATGTTATGAGATTAGGGCTTTATAATACAAAAACCAAATCAGGGGAAAAGAATAATCCTTTATTTCCAATGGGTTTTAATGGATATTCTTTTATTTATCTTTATGAAGGTATTCCTAATATCACAAAAAAGCACTGGACTAGTAATCAATTTGAAAGAGCTACTAATAAAGGGCATTCTGATTTTCTATTGAAGTCAAATTTTCTTCCTCATGGAGGAGGGTACGTACTCATGTACCCATACAGCGCAGCTAAATCGTTTTTATTAAATGGTGACATTTATTTTGAATTATATGATGCTCCTATGAGAAGTCAAATGCTAATTCAGAATATTGAAGCTCTTGAGTATGGTTATCGTGGTCCTGGGGAAATATTGCCATTAGTAGATCGTTTGCAATTAGGTAACAGAGTTGCTAGATTTGTACCAGTTCAGGTTATCAAGTTCTAGTAAGAATGAGTATAGAAGGTTTGGTAGAACTTACTCCTTTAGAAGCCTTTTTAACTTGGAAATACTGAGAAATATAAAATGGCAAAAAAGCATACGAAGATTGGTACATCGAAAAATGTTATCAATGATCATGAAAGTCTAACATTTCCAGGACGACGGACTTTATTAGAAAACATTATGCGTACTCTGGATGTTAGAGGTGATGTTTGGATCCATCATGGTTATAGTGTACCTTCTGAAGATCCTTTTGCTATTGATGAAGTAAATGATATAGATTATCAGGAAAATGTAATTGTACCTTCTATTCTCCATACTTTGATTGACAAGATAGGAGGACAAAGGACTACTTCTATTGCAGCAATAACTGGAATGAAAAACCCAGAACTAATTCTGATTCTTGATCCTGCGATAATGAATTTGGCAGTAATATTCAAAGAAAGGTTATGGATTACAGAGATTTTGCTTAAAGAGGCCCCACATTTATTTCCATCACCATTTGAAAGAACTAATGCTCTTGTAAACTTATTAAAAGAAAAAAATCATCCAGAAGTATCACCCGAGGATATTTCAATTGAAATAACTAGTTTCAGGACTGATCATGGAGTACAAAAAGAAGATATTCTAATTCCACTTGATTCGGATTATCGTCCAGTATTGGGAGGAAAGGATCCTTCTTTAAAATTAAAGAAACCGCTCTCAAGACTTCCTGATAGTGCTGAATTAGTTATGATGATATGCGATGCTATCTCATCAAGTGCACGTTTATATCTTGGAACTGTTAATGTTCGACTCGCAGAAGATCGTGAAGCGATGGAATATCCGAAAAATGTACACGTAGCTTGTTTAAAATTTTATAAAAGATATGTAGATGTGATGGAAATTAGATCTATGTCTCAATTACATCAGTTAGACCATCATAGTACAATTTTTCGTATTTATAGAACGGAAATTTCCCCCTTACTAAGACGTCTTACGAAAACATTACATATATAACTGTGAATATTAGTTTAATCAGAATTAGGATCTAAATCATCTATTGATGGTGACTTAATATGTGGTGGAGACATTACCATCGAGCTATCAAAGGGAAATGGTAAACTAATAGTTAACCAGATTATTTCACAAGGTGAAGTATGTATTGAGGGAGTTACAGCTGATTATGTCAGTGGAAGAGTAGTTAAAATTGGAAAAGAATGTAATATTGGAAAAGTAGAAGAAACATCTCAGTAAAATCCTTAAATAAGATAGAATGAAAAATACTTTGAAATGAAAGAAACTGCTTTCCTTCCCTCTTTTTTATCTCGCCAGTCAAAATCAACAGTTATTTGGTGTTATACCGGTGCAGGTTATGGTTACAAGGAAAATTATAATCAAATTATTAACCTAAACCGTAATGCTATACCGATAATTATCATATTTTCAAACGCAGGCGCTCTTGTTGCAAATAGATATGGATTTTTCTGGAACTTGGGTCAAACAACCATTGAAAAAGATTTAATTCACATTATTTTCGAAAACGAGAAGGTTTTAAGGTTTAATATTAAAAAATTACTCGATCATGCAGGTTTGTCGTATTCAACTGCTCCGAATGATCCTGCATTTTCATATGCAATCTCATTGGCTAATAATGATGCTGTAAGATGTATAATTGGAAGTCCTCTTACTGCAAATACTACAGCGAAGCTAGCAAATGGAATTACTGACACATTCATAACTAATTTAATAGTTCATGGTTTCAAAGCTGGAAAAAAGATTGGAATATTTCCAACTGATGCGAGTTTTCCTGAAGTTACTTCAATCTTGCCTGTAAGATACCATCGTAAGACGATTTCTAGAAAAATTGATCCAAAGTTATGTCAATTTAACGCTATTGAAATTAACAATTTTGATCAAATAGAATATTTAGCTCATTATTGTGTTGGATGCCTCAAATGTGTACATGAATTTCCAGAAGTTTTCTCCTCTTTAGAAGAGATTACTGTAAAAATTCGACAGATAGATGCTCAAAACGCAAGCAAACTTGCATCTGAATTAACAATCTTTAAAAAACCAGAACAGATTTATCCTTTTGTAAAGCAATTCTTCAGCAAATGTTAATAATTATTTTCCCTTGATTCTCCGGTATTCTTCAATATAGCCTTGGATAGTTTTAGCTAGGAGTGTAAATGCTTCAGTGACATTTAAACCTGATTTAGCAGAAGTATCAAGACATTTTATTTGGTACGGAATATCTGTTATCTCTGATTGAGATCTCCTAATGAAATTATCGAGGATACTTTGTTCTATTGTATTGTCCAGGTCACTTTTATTTCCTAATAGAATGTAGGGTATTTGACGGCCTACATTTGTGAAAAGTTCTCTCTTCCAAACATCTAAATTGAGTAAAGATTCTGGACGGGTTCGATCGAATACTAGAATTGCTCCATGACTACCTTTGTAGTATAGTGCACGAACGGCTGAGAATCTCTGTTGGCCTGCAAGATCCCATATTTGGAATTTGTATTTAATCCCTTCTATATCAAGATCTTGAACCGCAAAATCTGCTCCTATGGTTAAAATATAACCTGATTGAAAACCTTTGCCTAAGAATCGTTCTCGTAAGGAGGTTTTGCCGACACCGCCATCACCGAGCAAGCAAATTTTATATAATGGTACCTGTATCACCTTTGATTATGTATTATGTATTTCTCCTTTCTTTACTAGCCATTATTGCTTTTGTTTTATATTGGAGCATATACACCGGAGTTTCTGTACTAATGAACTTTAAAAACATTCATCCTAAGTAAAAAGGTGTGAATATATAAGGTTTCATTTTTACTTTCACAGGATTATTAGATAAGGATTTTCTAGATAAGTCAGTCTTGTTTATATATCTCCAATAAATTGTTATATAAATTTCTTCAACAATATGAAACAACTAAACGAGATTAGATCAGAAAAATAAATGAGCAAGTTAAAATAATACTAAAATTAAATGGGTAAGATTTTAATGGGAAATTTACTATAATCAAATTAGTTTAACATTCGAATTTTCATTGGTGGTAAGATATGGCAATTAAGGATGTGGAGCTTGTAGGCTTCATCCAAGTAGCTGAAACTGATGCTTTAGTTATTATTGACATGCAAAATGATTTTCTTCCTGGAGGACAGTTACCTGTGAATGAAGGTGATGAAATCATACTAGGGATAAATTCTATTGCTTCTTATTTTCATCAAATAAACAATCCGATAGTTTTTACTCAGGATTGGCATCCTCCTGATCATGAATCATTCGCAAGTGTTCATCAAGGAAAAAATCCTTACGATTCGTATGAAGTTCCTGGAATTGGGCCAATTTTATGGCCAGATCATTGCATTCAAGGCACAGATGGAGCAAAATTAGCCCCTGGACTCGCTTATGTCGGTGTTGCTAATTTAATTCTTCAAAAAGGATACAATAAGCATA
Source organism: Candidatus Hodarchaeota archaeon (assembly GCA_030589605.1). Classification (GTDB taxonomy): domain Archaea; phylum Asgardarchaeota; class Heimdallarchaeia; order Hodarchaeales; family Hodarchaeaceae; genus Hodarchaeum. The sequence continues at coordinate 7,662 of JAUUVJ010000010.1, forward strand.
TTGATTCATATTCGGCTTTTCTTGAAAATGATAAAGTAACTGATACTGGCTTGTTAACATATCTTGAATCAGAGAATATCAAAAGGGTTTTTCTTTGTGGCTTGGCTTTAGATTATTGTGTTAATTATACAGCTATTGATGCTAGAAAATTTGCGGATTTAGATGTTGTGGTCATTATTGATCTTGCAAAACCTGTAAATTCACCAGAAGATAGTTTATCGAATGCTCTCAAGAATATGAAGGAAAATGGAGTCTTGTTCGCTTTAAGCCAACAGATTTTGAAATAATTGTTTATTTAGATTTGACTATTACAAAATTCCTTATGATAAAAAGCAAGAAAATCATAGAAACAGATAACATAATTCCTAATGTTCCGAAACCTTGGTTTCTACCTAATTGAACAAAAAATATACTTGAAAGAATTAATATACCCCAAGAAAGCGATAGAGCGATCCATGCAAGAAGTAGAAAGGAATACAATTGTAGTTGAAACACTTCTCGTAACTTTATTCTTTCAACACTTTCTTCTGAATATGAGCTGTATTCCAAATCTAAGTGATAATAGTGAAATGAGATATACCAAACTTCATAAAAAACCCACGTAAGGATTATTCCAAAAGCAAGAGCATAAGCATCCGAAGAGCCAACTAATATTCCTATGGAAAAGATAATAGTTCCAAAAAACCTAATGTTTGATCCTAGAGAGATTAATCCATAAATAATGATTATTCCTACTACTAATGCACTAGCAGTCCCTATTAAAGCCACATTTAAGGCATTATTTCCCATTCTACTTGGAATTTCAATTATAACTGTTGCTAAAAGTGGTAAAAAGGAAAATACTATAAAAATTAGAATTTCTGAAGACTGAATTACCTTTATATTTGAACGTAAGTTCATTTTGTTCGTCTCACCTTGATACTTTTTTGACCTTTTGGACCTAACGGATACCAGTGTATCTGAGCAATTCCTAATCTATCTACTTGTTGCATGATATGTTTTCTTTCGAGTAATAGGAGTGTATTTGCCAATTTTGATGCCTTTGATGGGTCTTTTTCCTCTTCGATATATGATTCAAGCCTTGGGAGAATCAAAGTAATACTATGTCCACGTTTAATCAGCTCTACAAGAAAATCAAGCATATCTCGGTGATATAGAGGACTAATAAAGAATATTTGTGAGCCTGAAGGAGGCAAGACTGGTAGAAGATTTTTCTGCAAACGTAATTTGAAAACTTCCTTATGACTTGGAAAAGATCCTTTTGCGTCAATAAGATACTCATTAATGCGTAACAATTGTCTTTTGCCGTGTGCAGCTGGCATTTCTTCAACAAATTCGCCAATTCCAAAAAAACCCAGCTTATTTCTGTGTGATATAAGAAACTCAGCAGTAGAAATTGTTGCCATCACAGTTTCTTCAAGTACACGCTGTGTTGATTTCGTATGATCAAAAATAATGAAAATACGAGCAGCTTGATCAAAAGCATATTCATTGGTATGTAATTTATTGAATTTGGCTGTTACACGCCAATTTATAGCTCTTAATTCATCATTTTGGTAATATTCTCTTACACCTTGAAAATCAAAATCTCGTCCTTTATACAATTTACTTGGGATATTACCTGATTCGGGGAGTAAATTCTCACGAAAAATTGGTAAATTTCTGAATTTTATTAGAGAAGGAACAACAGCAAATGATGTAATTAATTGAACCTCTTTAATGTCGGTACGGAATCTCAAGATGTCTGAACCTTTCAATATAACTGGTCCTACAGTATATCGCCCTCTCTTATGACATTGGATTGCATATGAAAGAGAAATTTTTTCGTTTTCTTCTAATTCAAATAGCCAATGATTGGATCCTTCATTTGTAGTACAAGTATTAGGTATTTTATCAACTATTTCTAGTAGAGGTATTCTTTTTCCGTTGTTTTTAATATTTAGTTTAATAAATATTAATTCTCCCTTTTCTTCAGTTTTATCTCGGGATATCCATCTGGTTACTGATATTTGGTCAAGGGATGTGTCTTCTGAGGTGAGTGAGTAAAAAAATATTAGTAAAAGCGGAATAACTAAACCTGCTAAACTCCAACTATGTATAATGGTAGAAATGAATACAATTGAAAGAATAACTGATATATAGCTTTTCATCCATGAACTAAGCTGCAGAAAAATACCTCCAAAATAGTCTTATATTCCAATTATTCATAATTATTCCTTTCTAGGAGCCTTCACCCTCTCTAATATTTTATTTATCATTAGATCAGATGAGGATCCAGCTAACCAAGAAGCAACATCCAGAATCAATCTATGACCTAGTGCAATTGTTGCTAGATCTTTGACATCTTGAGGAACAACGTAATCACGATTATTTATTACAGCTTTAGCTCGTGATAATGCCATTAAATCTAGAGAACCTCGGGGAGATGCTCCTACTTTAACTTGTGGTAAATCTCTAGTCTGTCGTACTATCTCAACAATATAATCTTTTAATTCATCCGAAACATGAACCATTTCAACAGATTTTTGCATTTTCCAGAAAGTTTCCTGATTAGTAATAGTCCTTATTTCAAAAGATTTCTTTTTTCGCTTAATTCGATTAGTTAATATTCTCCTTTCTGCTTCTTTTGAAGGATATCCAATCCTGATTTTTGCACTAAACCTGTCAACTTGAGCTTCAGGTAACGCAAATGTACCTTCAAGTTCTAATGGATTTTGGGTTGCTATTACGAGAAATGGTTTGCCCTCTTTAATTAAAGGATAAGTTTTCCCACCTACAGTTGTTTGATATTCAGCCATTGCTTCTAAGAGAGCACTTTGAGTTTTTGGAGTTGCTCGGTTAATTTCATCAGCTAATAGGATATCTGTAAAAATAGGTCCTTCTTTGAACTCAAAATCATTTGTCTTCTGGTTATAGATATCTGATCCCGTTAAATCTTGAGGTAACAGATCAGGAGTGAATTGAATTCTTTTGAAATCACATCCTGACGCTGTAGCAAAAGCACGACATATCATTGTTTTAGCTAGACCAGGATAATCTTCAAAAAGTATATGTCCGTCCGCAAGAAATGCTAACATGACCTGTTTAAGGGTATCAGATTTGCCAATTATATGAGTATTGACCTCATCAAGAATTTTTGAACTAATTTCTGCTGTTTCTTCGATTTTCATTGGATTCACTCCAATTTGGATAAAAGATTAATATCCAATAGTTGTTCTACTTCAGTAAAAATCTCAACATATTGTAGATATAAAATATCAAGAACAGTATTTTTTTTGGATGTACTGGGTAAAGAAAGTACTTTATCTTTATTTTGAAGCCATTTTTTTGGGTTTGAAAGAAGAGTTTCAAGATTTTGACTGTACTCTATCTTTGTTAAATGCTGTTTTTCCTCAATGTGCTCTTTAATTATTTTAGAAACAAGAATTGCAAATTCTTGCCGTCTATTTAAAGTACTCATCAAGGCTACATGTAAATAATCACGGTACAAATCACTATGGGGTCGAGGTGGTTCGAAGTAATCTGTGTTCCCCTTCTCAAATATGTAATAATCTTCAATTGAACCAGTTTTTTTAGGAAAAATTGACCTTATTGCAACAGCGCCTAAACCAATAAGCAATAATACTATTACAGGAAAAAAGTACTCAAAGGTTTCAATAAGGGGTTCAATAGTGCTCATTCGTCTTCATCATCATCAATATTATTTCTTTGCCGTTTAGAAATCGTTTCTGGAGAAGTAATTATTTGTTGAGCCAATTTTCTGGCTTTTTTAACACTTTCTTCAGTCATTTTATGATTTGAGAATTTAGCTTCTTCAAATAAGTCTGTTATATTATCAATAAATGAATTCTTACAAAGCCTTTTACTTACGACATCATCAGTAAATTCAGGGGGGGTATAACTCGGAGAATCATTGGCACCACGTCCCTCTAAGTTTTTGGAAACTTCATAATAACATTCCAATATTTCTTTAATTTCCTGCTCTGTTTTAATAATTGATGCTTGATCTTCTTTAGTTTTCTTACTTTGAAGGTCTTGAAACTTCGATTGACGTCGTAGAACTACTAGGAAAGTTACTGTGAGAAAAAAAATCCCAAGGAGAAAAATATATTTGAAATCTAGCATAAAAACTTCTAAAGTCTTACTTAAAAAGGCTATAGGTTGATATTCTGGCTGATTGTTTGGTTGTTGGGGGCCTGAATTATTTGGAGAGGTATCAATTTGGGTAGTTGGTAGTACTGTCGAATTTACAGATCCAGAGTTATTATCATCCTCAATAGCTGGTAATGGGATTGTAGCTATAAGAAAAACCATTATAAAAAGTACAAAGATCCATTTTAACTGGGGGAGATTAGATACATAATTTCTCGTTACAAAGATGTACATAGAGAAAAATATAACTGTGAAGATCGGTAGAACCATCCCAAGCATTTCAAAAAAGGAGATATTTAGTACAAAAATAGGATTAATTAGATTATCTTGACCAAAAACTTGTTCTTCAAAAGCAATAGTAGAAAAAGTCAATAAGATTAAAAAACTACAAAAAACCACAAATTCTCTTCCATAAAAATAAGAAAAGTCTTTAGTATTCAAGATAATTACCTAGAATAATTACGTAATTTTGATGTATCTGTTTTAATAATGTTAATACATTTTTCGTTCTATGCAAGTTTTCAGGTATTTCATCGTTTCATTGAAATCTTTATATCTGTTTTTTCAGTATAAGTAACATAATGAAAAGCTGATGGTTAGAAAATGTTTCTCTATTGGATCAATCGTAATAACTCGGGAAGTGGTTCAAAGAAAAGAATTAGGATAGCGGGAGCTAGTGAACCGCAAATTTCTGATTTTCCTTTTTTATTAAACATAGAATTAGGAGGGATGATATGTCTTCAAGAAGAAGCTAATTCTAGGGAATTAGCTACATTATTGGAATTACCCTATTTTCATTCTCCAATAGTTGATTTTAGTGTTCCTACTGAAGAGGCTCTTGAAAGAATAATAGAGTTCTATCTTGAGTGTCAAGAAAATAACCCAGAACTACCCATCTTAGTTCATTGCACTGGAGGCCATGGAAGAACTGGTACCGTTTTAGCAATACTATTAATTGTACTTGATCAAGTCAATCCTGATGATGCCATTAAGCGAGTGAGGGAAGTAAACCCTCATGCTATCGAAACAAAAGATCAAGAAGCATTAATTCGAAGTCTTGGTACAGTATAGTTAGAATGATAGAATCGTTATGCTCTGATGGCGAATCAGTTATAAATCAAATCTGATTTAGATTAATTAAAATTCTATAATCAAGTTATAGGAGGTAAATCGAAAAGGAATTTAGTTAAAACTGATTCCACCTCAATAACCTCATCCATTGAAACCCGTTCATTCGCCACATGAATCCTTTTAGGATTTCCAGGACCAAATATGATAAATGGAACTGGAGGATTTCGGTCAACAAGTATCGCAGCATCAGTTCCATAATTAAGACCAATAATATCTTGAGAAACATTTTTGGTTAAAAAATGTTGAATATACAAATTTTCTTCTGATGTGTAAACTGATGGTAGTATCTGTTTGATTTTAATTTCATATTGAGCAGAATTCTCTTTCGAAAAATGAGTAATTTTGTCAGAAATTTCATTCGCAAAATGTTCAGGATCGACAGGAGGAACAATTCGATAATCACAATGCACTTCAGCATGTTCAGGAACAACATTAGCACTTTTTCCTCCCTTAATCATTCCAATATTCAGTGTACTTGTCCCTAGAATTGGATCACGTGTTTTTGGGATTTCGGAATGTAATATCGGGAAAGTGTCCACGAGTTTTTCAATCGCATTTACTCCCTTCTCTGGTGTTGAACCGTGAGCTGCTTTGCCATAAGAATGTACTGATAACCATAGTATCCCTTTTTCTGCGATACCAACATTCAGGGCTGTTGGTTCTGTAACAATTAATAATTTGACTTGATCCATAAATCCTGATTTAACTGCAGTTTTAGCCCCTTCCATTCCAATCTCTTCATCAGAAGTACCTAGGAATACAATTTTATACTCAAGATCATTATTACCAGCATTTTTTATCTTTTTTAGAGCTGCTAAGCAAGCAGCTACACCTCCTTTCATATCAGCAGCTCCACGGCCATAAATAAATCCATCATTTTCTATAGCCCCTAATGGATCAAAATTCCAATTATTTGGGTCTCCTATTGGGACTGTATCTAGATGTCCACATAATACTATTGATTTATCAGATTCACCCACTGAAAGAATAATATTTCCTTTGTTTTCCTCATACCACTGTGTTTCTGCTGTGATATTATTGTTGTCAGCCCAATTTTTAATCCATTCTAAATTACTTCGGGTATTCCCAGGAGGATTTTCAGAATTTAAGCAAATCAATTCTTTAAGTATATTTATGCTTTCAGACAATTTCATTTTGCCCTTTAAACTTGGTTTTCTTCAATGGAATAATCAAAATTATCGAAATCTATTTTCTTATAATCATCAATAGAAATTTCAGCGAATATTGGTCCTTTGTAATTGCAAAAATGACAAAAATAAGTAGGAGGAACAATAGCACTCAAGAAAGGATTTGTTACAATCTCAAGTGATGTCCTTAAACATACTGGACATACCTTGAGAACTTCATTGGAAGGCGCATCCCTTTTCGTGAATTTGAAAATATCATTAAACTTGAAGAATCGCTTCATCATTACCATCAAATCAAGAAAAACCAGAATATTTGTATTTTTCTGGGAAATCAACACTATTTAAGCTATTATGATTACTACTCTAAAGCTTCGTAATAGGAATAATGAGCGACTTCTATAAATAAAAATCGCATAATTAAGGAAATTGACCCCTAAAGAAGAAATTAACAACCTTTTATTAATTATCAAAAAGAATTATAGGACTAGGTACCAAAGAATTACTAATATGGGTACTATCATGATCTGATACAATATTGAGTAAAATATAACGCGATTACTCAGGAGGTTGGAAACCTTTTTTTACAAAACTTAGCAAAAGAAAAAATTAACAAAAAAGTAATCTAAATATACTATGAACTGATCTTACATCGGTGAATAGAAATGAGCTCCCTTCAATACAATTACTTGGCAAAAGTCTTACTCTTAGGTGAATTCCGAGTAGGGAAATCATCAATGGTATTAAGGTATGTCGAAGGCCGTTTTCCAGGAGATTATCAAGCAACAATAGGTGCAAATTTCTTAGTAAAGTCAGTTAATCTATCACATGACGATAAAACAGTTAAAGTAGGCTTACAAATATGGGACATAGGAGGGCACGCCAGATCGTCGCAGGTTGGTCGTGTCTTCTTTCAAGGTGTCTCTGGAGCCTTATTGGTCTATGATTTGACTCGAGCTGACACGTTGGAAAAGTTACCCTTATGGATTGAGCAATTGGATAAATATTCCCCTGATATTCCCCTAAAAATTCTCGTCGGTAATAAGAATGACCTTGTCAATGATCGTGACATTTCCTTTGAGGCAGGCAAAGCTGCTAAGCAAGAATTGGGTGTGGTTAAGTTTTTTGAGACCAGTGCCAAAACAGGCGATCACATTCAGGAAGCCTTTGAGGATATGGCCCGTATGTTGGTGGATATCAATCGGGATAAAGTTTTAGAATCAACTTAGCTCTTTTTCCTCCCTTTTCTTGTTAGAATACCTTTTACTATTCCTGATAAACACGTTGTTTTCTAAATAACATTTATTCTAAGGAGTTGTGAATTAGCAGATTTAGATAGGAATTCTGAATAGTATCTATCTCATTGCGAATTTATCTGTAATATTGTTACAATATTTCTAGAAAATTGAATCACGAATAATTATACGAAATTCTTTTACTTTTTGTTCAGCTTTAGTATCATTTAAAGGTTTTATAACTGATTCAGCCTCTTTTTCGACTTGATTTCTGTGCAAAAATGTCTGTTTTTGGAAAATCCCTTTCCACATCCGTGTATGGCGTTCTGACGAGAATTATATCTTTCTGAAGTCCACTTCTCTGCAAAATAAATTTTTCAAATATGTGATCGGAGCAATCATTAGAGAATACAAATAAATTAATGAATACATAATAATTGTTTTAAATAATGAAAGAAGTTTTAATTGGAATTAAAAAAAAGAAATTATCATAGATGAGAAGACAACTTATGAAGAAATGTTGGACTTGCGGGAAAGATTTTGAAGAAGGATCATATTTTAAGCTGCAATTTTGTTCTAAATTTTGCTATGACACTTATAGCGATAATTCTATAAATAAATATAAAAAAATCCAACAGGAAACAGTACTCAATTCACATACATCTGTAAAAATTAATTGTTACAATTGTGGAAGAGAAGTAGAAAAAACCGATGAATTCTGTATTAACTGTGATATAAGATTAATAAAAGATTCATTTTGGAAAAAAGTATGGAAGTTTTGGAAATCTTTAGGTTTTATCCAAGGATAAAATTTCATAAACAAGTAATCTTTGTGATTTCAGCTCGCTAACATCATAAGTTCTTCTAGAGAACTAATATTTGTCAAAGTTGTTTTTAAACTGTCTGCTTCCTCGGAAGTTAACTCATTGTTCAAAGCTAGAAATTCAAGTATATCAAAGAAGAGATTTTTAGCATAATCGAAGTTGGTTGCAACTTCTGGTAAAGAAGTAAATGCAAATGTTAATTTATCCGATATAGAAGCATCTTCAACTTTTAGAGCGTTTCGAACTGTTTGTACATATATTTCGTCATCACTGATCTTTTTTGCTATTTCGATTCTCCTCTCTGCTTCTTGAGAGGCCTCATGTGTAAGCTCTGGAGGTTCAAACAATTTTTTAAAAAACCGTATGAATCTGCTCATTATAACAGCCACATCAATGATTTCGAATAAGAGATTAGTTTATAGTATTTGTCGGACAGAAGATGTTTCTTTGCAAATCCTTTTTAAACCATTTTTATTAAACTATGAGTACGATATAAATCATGTTTTATATTTCTTATCATTTGCACAACGCATTAGGAAATATTTTTCAAGAGGTCTACATTTTGTCGAAAGTTTCTCAGACAAGTCATTCAGAGGCTATTGCAGGAGTTCGGATCAAACGATTTTTGACAATGGCGGTTTTAACGCTGTCAAAAGAACTTTTAAGGAATTCTAGAAATAAAGCTGAGACGAATAAGTATTTAGAGTCAAATATCACTTCTTTAGTCAAATCAAGTTTTGCTTTAAGTGCATCTGATAACCCAGTGAGCCAAGCAAAGCTTTTTGTTGCCTCATTAGGTTTTTCTCCGTGTGAAATCGAATGGTCTGAAGATATACGTTTAGGTAAATTTCTTTTAGGTAAAAGTCGTCTTTGGAAAGCGTCTAATCCTCAAGAAACTGAATTACTTGAACTAATGATATTAGCAATTGTAAAAGGACTTGGTTCTGCATTTGTGGAAGGAAATATTGAAGTTTCTTTCAACGATGGTATGCTTCTACCTCGTTTTTCTTACGAAGTACAGTTTAGAACGGCCGAGGATGTTTTCGCTGAATCAATTAAAGGGAAGGAGGAGCAATCCGGTGTTATTCTGTCTGCTGGGTCATTACTCGATCCAATTTTAGGAAGTGGGCTTCAAACCCAGAATGCAGCGCATTATCTTTTAGAAGCAACTCAATCTGTCATAGAAGAGGTTAAACCTGAGATCTTTCAACGAAAAGATATTCAGAATTATCCATTGAAGATGCTTGAAGTTTTATATCTTCAATTAAAGGAAGATTTACAATTTGAATCAGCAGCTCATCAGGTTGGTATTCAAATGGTTAAGAACATTAGACAAGAATTCCCTCAACTTAAAAATCACCAGTTATTGAAGGGAATCGGATTACTTCCTCCTGAAGAAATTGATGAGCTTTTGTTTTATGGTAATGTGGGTATATGCGGAAAAGGGAATGAGGGAAAAAACTTGAGTTTTTGTCAGTTTTTAGGACACCTATGGGCTGGATATGCTTCAGAAGTGCTTGGGAAAAAATTTCTCATGTTAGAAGATCCTATGTGCGCAACAGGTAAAGGAACAAAGTGTATTTTCACGCTGGAAGAAACAAAATAATCCAATTGCGTGGGTAGGTTTAAAAAAATACCGAATATGCTGATTAATAATTTTTACACTTATTTTTTAATATGTCAAGCTTTAAAAATGTTTGAGGTATTACAAAGAAGAAAATAAAAAAGAATAGCATAGAAACCACTCTCCCGCCATTATATCGACTCAAGTGTATTGTAATGTTCTATAGATGCTTTACTTAAAAGGTGAGAATTATGGTAAAATTTTGTGACAAATGTGGATCCTTATTAATTCCTAAGCGTAATAATAAAGATAAAATAACTCTTTTGTGCAAAACCTGCAAGGTGGAATATAAAGAAGGGTATAAGGATTCATCGTACCAGATTTCTAGTAAGATTAAGCATGATGAAAAGGATTTCTTGACGGTTGTGGAAGAAGAGTTTGACATTCGTCCAAAAGTAAAAACAGAATGTCCCAAATGTGGCCACTTTGAAGCACGCTATTGGGAAGCTGAAGATCGAAAGAAAGAGGAATGGGAAACTACGACATACTATAGATGTACTAAATGCAAAAAGGTTTGGTCTGAATGAAAAGATTTTCAATTCCAATAAGGAAATTCTTCCAATAAGCTCTCGCTACCATTAAATTAAAAATTTAAGGAATCTATTATAGAGTTTCTATTCTATTAATGTGAATTCCCATCCACAATGAAAGTCACGATTTACTTCATCAGGGGGACAAGCAATCACTCGTGTTTCAATTCGAGGATCAATTGTGGAAGCGAATCGTCTATACTCTTCGATACCTACTTCTTTGCATGGGAAGAGGGGTAATTTTTTCCTTTCTCGTGCTTCTTGAACTCTACAAGTCTTCATTTTCATTATTAAAGCGGTTTTTGATTTACGATTTATCTCTTGGATGTTTATTGACGCATATAACCTAAGCTGGAGAGCTTTTTCAAGGCCATCTAATCCAGAATTTTCAGAAATATCGAATTCTTTCATGATTCGTTTAGCCTCAATGACAGTGAAACGAATCCAACCTTCTTTATCAATTTGAATTGCTTCTTCAAGTCCGTG
>JAUUVJ010000369.1 GCA_030589605.1 Candidatus Hodarchaeota archaeon
CCAGCAAAAACAATTGCTGTTTTTAACCTCATAATCCTAATTACATGGTCTAAGTCAAAATCAAAATTTTCATTCAACCTATCCTCTAATTCAATAGCATTTCCTAAACCAACTAAATATGCATAATCTAATACTTCACCCAAACTCGGATTTTCTTTAAGTAATGTAAGAGCATAAGCATGAAGTATATCGCCATCATGAAGTGCACGATCATTACCATGAACAATATGAAACGCTTCATTCCCTCTTCTTACAGGTGCATTGTCAATGAGATCATCATGTATTAAGGTCATATTATGTAATAACTCAATAGCTACTGCTGAATTATAAGATCTCTCCATTGCTTCTTCTTTATATTCACTTTCTTCTACAAGTAATTTAGTAGTTACTGCAATGAGAGAAGGACGTAGTTGTTTCCCCTTAGATGCTAGAATGAAATCTCTTATTCGTTCTCTTGTTGGACTTTCAAGTCCATCAATTGCTTCATTGAGTTTTCTGTTTAAATCTTCAGTAATTTCTTCATCTATGAATTGATGTGCCACGAAAAAAGACCTCTTTTTCCCTGTAGTTTTAATAATGAATTATTTGATTGTAATAATTGAATAGGCTGTGTAGATTCAAAATTCTTGTTAGTATTTATTAGGTTTCCCAAACCGATAGGCTTTTTCTATTTAGTATAGATTCCTATTTGGTTGAGTGCACAATTGCAAAATGTAATCTGTCCTTATTGTGACAAAAAAATACCTCTAGAAGTATATTGTGCTTTTTGTGGGAATACTTTACCCAATTATAGAATTTGTAACAATTGTAATGCCTCGATTCCTGATTATGTTTCGAAATGTCCGTCTTGTGATTCACACATACATTTAACCCAAAATGATAATGATTCACAAAAAACATCACAAATTAATAAGCTTTTAATTACATTTAGACCAACCATTCTGCTAATTTTTATATTCTCAATATTTTCAATTGGACAACTCGCTATCGGATTTGTATTCTTTTTCTTTTTTCCAACTGAACTAGATAGTAATACAAATTCTATATCTATTTTAGGTAAATTAACAATAATTATAATAGGCTCTGGTTTAATGATAGTATTTATAACGAAAATTCTCTCAGTGTTATTTGAAGATAATACGAAAGAAACAAAAAGTTCATTAAACGGCCTTTGGCTAAGTGTTTTTCTTATAGCAACAATTTCTTCTATTAACATATTTATTACAGTGGTTGATTTACTTTTAGATTATATAGTTATGAGTTCATTACAGACTTCTCCCTATGATGAATTTTTTAGTGATCCTCTAAGCATAATTCTATTCACAGTTTTAATTTCTTCCATTGGGCCAATATTTGAAGAACTAGTATATAGGCGATCTGCAATATCAGCAATGTCTAGACTTACAAATTCTAAAGCATTATTAATCGGTTCTAGCGCTTTTATTTTTGCTATTTCACATATTTCAGCTGATCTTCTAGGTGGCTCGTTACGATATACCCTTTTACATTTTTGTGTAACAAGTATTTTAGGTGCTATTCTTGGAATAGTCTATATCTATTGGGGGTTAAAGAATGCGATCATTCTTCACTCCTTATGGAACATTTCTACACTATTTTTTCAATTATTGAGCAATAATGACTTAAATGCTATAGCTGATCTACTGATAATCCTTTTTGTAGTGATTACATTTGTTATAGGGATTGTATTGGTATACCATTCGAAAAATCAGCTACAGATAAAGTTATATCCAATTATTAAGATTCCTAAAAAAGAATTTATTCTAATTCTATCCAATTTCATCTTAATCGTCCTATATTTACTTTTTACAACTTTATTGCAAATTTTATTTGGACCAAACGTCATTACGACAGGTTTTTCTTTTCTATCATACATTTTAGGAATTATGTTTGGTTTAATATTATTTAATAAGGAAAATCAAAATATTTCTGCTTTTGATCTGTGATAGAACCTAGCAGGCTTCAAAAAAAAGAAAGGTGGATTATTTAGCAATTTTGAAATGAGCCCTTGGATCTTCAATAAACACGGGAACTGCAGCAGCTCCACGTTTTACTTCAATATCATCCATTCCTAAAATTCGCACTATTTCCTTGAATCTATTTCGAATAGTTACTGGAGTAGTTTTAGCAGCTCGTGCAATTTGTTGCTGAGTTCTACGTTCACCCGTTTTGACTCCTGCAATGTATAAACATGCTGCTGCTATTGACATTGGGTTCTTACCAACTGTAATTCCGTACTCCCTCGTTTGTAATACTATTTTAACTGCTGTCAAACGAGTTGGCATTGATAATTGTAATTCTTCTCCTAACCTATGAATAAGTGCTTCATGTCTACCTGAGTCTGGTTTTGTTCGAAGATGTTGAATTATAGTCCGTACACAACGACCAAGCTCCTTTGAAGACACATTAGCGTTAGTAGCTACATCTTTTAAAGTTAAAGGAATCTCAGTTTTGCGACAAGCAAGGTATAAGCTTGCAGCAATCATACCATCAATCGATCGTCCTCTGATAAGATTCATTTTCAAACATTGACGATAATACGAACTTGCCATTTGCGCTGTACGATCAGGTAGTTCCATTTGACTTCTTAAACGTTTAAGCTCTCGTAAGGCAATTCTTAAATTTCGTATTTCACTCTCATGAGCATGATTATCAACGTTAGTTAAACGATTATATACTAATCTTTTCGTTGAAGACAATTTCCTACCCTTCCCATCCTTACGAGATTTACTAATTTGAGTTTTAATACCGAAATCTGGTTGAAGAAGGGATAAAGGTGCACCACTACGAGAACGGTCTTGTTCCTCCTGATAATCATAAGCACGCCATTCAGGGCCAGAATCGAACATCATAGATTCAACAACAATACCACAATTGGCACATATCCATTGACCAGAACGAGGATCAGAAACAATATTATCCAAAGCACCACATTCAGGACACTTTCTATAACGAATAGCATCGTGTTTTTGAACCATAGCAATCGTGACCACAATAAAGGGCTTTCTTTAAAGGTTAACTAGACAGTTTATTCGTAATTTTTTTTTGATAATCTCTATAGTTAGATAACGAGAAATATTCGACAATAATATCTATATTTGTTGTTCTCTAAGTCTATGGACTGATCCCATATAATACTATTCTAACCAGAGTAGTAAGTAATTTGATACTCTAGTAAAATCATCCGAAAGACGGATGTATTAGCTAGGTGCATTTCATCTTGGAGTTTAAATCGTATTATACAAAAAAGCAATGATATTTTGGTCTTAATCTTAACCCCGATATTTTTCTCTTTTTATTTTTAGCTATTCTAATCTTCTTTTAAATTAAAAATTGAAATTTGAAAATTCCTAATCTTTTTTGTTCATTTATTCTATCTATTATATTCTTAGGCTTTTTCTCATTTATTTTCAGAAGAATGAACAAACACAGTTCCTAGCTAATTATTGCAGTCTTTTTTTTTGGTTTTCACCTTTTTTCCAGATAATTCTTGATATAAAATTCTCCAGCTTTATATGAACTTCTCACGAGAGGTCCAGAAGCAACATAAAGAAATCCCATTTCGAGAGCTACTTTTTTCCAATATTCAAACTTTCGGGGTTCTATATAATCAACCACGTTTAGATGTCTCCGTGATGGTTGTAAATATTGTCCCAATGTCACAATATCTACTTTTACCCTTTTCAATTCTTTCAAAGCGTTTAAAATATCTTTTTCGCTTTCACCTAACCCTAACATTATCGAAGACTTTGTTAATACCTGTGGATCAATTTCCTTTATGTTTTCAAGAACTTTAATCGATTGTTTAAAACTAGCTCTCTTATCACGTACAATAGAAGTGAGTGATTCTGTTGTTTCGATATTATGACCTAAAACATTGGGCTTAGTTTCAATTATCTTGCGTAATGCGGATAAATCCCCTTGAAGATCAGATATCAACACCTCAATTAATATATTGGGACTAGACTTCCTTATTTCTAGAATACAACGGCTTATATGGCTTGCTCCACCATCTGGTAAATCATCACGCGTTACAGAAGTAAGAACAACATATTTTATTCCAATTTCATTAATAGATTGCGCTAGTTTCATTGGTTCTTCAGAATCAAGCTGTTGATGGGGATTTCGAGTTTCAACGTCACAAAATCTACAGCTTCGGGTACAATAAGACCCCATAAGAAGGAATGTCGCTGTACCAGATTCCCAACATTCAGCATGATTAGGACAAAAAGCTTCTTCACAGACAGTATGAAGATTCTGTTTATTCAGAACTTTCTTTATTGTTTTAAATTCTGTTTTTGTTGGGAGCTTTGTTTTCAACCAATGGGGCTTTTTTTTCAAGCTATCAACTTCTTTTAAGATGGGTAATTTCAATTCTTCCCGATATTAGTAAAATTAGGTTATCTTTTAAATTAGAGGACATAATTTTATGATGAATATTCATTTTAAAATAGCTCATTTTAAGCCAATTTGATTCATTAATTTCAACACTGGCTTTAAAACAACTAGGAATATTAATTATAAGGGTGATTTCGACTTTGATTTTTCAAAATGAGCTA
>JAUUVJ010000169.1 GCA_030589605.1 Candidatus Hodarchaeota archaeon
ATATTTGATAATATTCAAATGATAAAAAAAGATTATTTGAATATAGGATATCCTCACTTACTCGACTGGGTTCCATAAGGGAATGATTAAATATATCGAAATTTAGCCTTGGCCTCCCGAGCAGATCATCTGTTTCAATTTACTCCTTTCTTCCTCCGTTAAAGTCACAATGTAACGTTTTTTCATGCTTTTATCCGTGAAAGCCTCAAGTAAAGAACATTATAATATGTGGGTATTATCCCTCATATGTGATGTGACAGAGAACTAGAGGTACGTTTTCTTGAAATAAAAGAAAAAAAAGGTAATGAAGGGAGGTTGTTATCCGTTAGCAAAATTCTTTCTGTTTTTGCTGCTTTATCCCTGATATGAAGATTTCACCGTTTTTCGTGTTTCTTGAACCATCGAACAGAATTCATGACTACAATTCCAATGAAAAATCCTAATAATCCAATTGAAATTGAGTCGGTGGTGGTCGTGGTTGTACTTGAGCTTTGAATAGAGGTCGATGTTGTCAAAGTTGCACTCATTTCAGTTGAGTAACCACTTTCACCTTCATCATTGACTGCAGTAATGACATAATAATATGTTATACCGTTTGTTACAGTATTATCGAGGTAACTTAGTTCAGTGGTATTCGCGATATTAGTATAGGAGCCCCCGCTAGTCGTCGCACGATACACTTGATAGTGAGTAATAGCGGATCCTCCTTGAGTAATAGGGACACTCCAGTTCAATATAATCTGATTATTACTGTAGGGGGAATTAATGTTCCGAGGTACACTAGGAACATCACCAGATGTAATGGCTATTTCATTTGAAACAGGACTTTCACCTTCGTTGTTCACCGCAGTGACCACATAATAGTATCTAATACCTGTACTCACCTGAGTGTCAACGTAACTCTGTTCTCCTGAAGTAACATTTGCTATATTAATACCATCGGGAAGACCAATAGTTGTATCGCGATATATCCGATATTTAGTGATTGCTGATCCCCCGTCACTAATAGGAGCAGTCCAGTTTAAAATTATATTATCGTTAGCATATAACGCTTCAAGTGTTTGTGGAGCACTTGGTGGAGCGATGGGTGTGACACTTGCTTCATTAGAAGAAGGGCTTTCACCTGCAGCATTTACCGCGGTGACATTATAATAGTAGGTAATACCGTTCGTAACCGTGTTATCAATGTAGCTTAGCCCTGTTGGATTCGCGATATTAGTATAAGTTCCACCACTGGTAGTTGCACGATACACATTATATTGAGTGATAGCGGATCCTCCGTCACTAATAGGAACAGTCCAACTTAATGATACTTGAGTGTCGCCAGATGTAGCTGTTAAACTTTGAGGAGCACTAGGAACGGTTGAGGGGATTGCACTCGCTTCATTAGAAGAAGGGCTTTCACCTGCAACATTTACCGCGGTGACATTATAATAGTAGGTGATACCGTTCGTTACCGTGTTATCAATGTAACTTAGCCCTGTTGGATTCGCGATATTAGTATAGGATCCCCCACTGGTAGTTGCAAGATACACATTATATTGAGTGATAGCGGATCCTCCGTCACTAGCAGGAATCACCCAGTTTAATGATACCTGACTATCTCCTGGTGTAGCTGTTAAACTTTGAGGAGCACTGGGAGGATCGGGAGGTGGAAGACTATCGTGCGTTACACTATCCCAAGAATCACCAGACTTACCGCTTGCATCATTAATCACCATAGCATAAACTATCAAAGTCACTGTGCCCGAATTAGTCACAGGTGAATCCCAAGTAAAAGTCCATGATGTTGCTCCTGCATCACTTTGTATAAGATCATTGTTCTTAACTTCAAGATGTTGGTCGGTTCCTATTCCTAAAGTTCCTACACTACCTGTAGAGATCCACACTCCACCCATACCAGTGGAGAGAATACTATCAGTTACACTCACAGTAACAGTATACTGAGTGTCTAGTGAATATGTACCAGGCCAATTCTGAACACTTATGGTAATAACCCCTTCAGCATCAGTGTGACAAGAGGGGCCACATGCTTGATTTTTGCCTCCTGAAGATTGAATTCCGGCTTCACTTGAGCTCATTCCAAGCAAAATTAATACAAAAATAAAGCAAATACCTCCAATGAGGGAGATTTTTGTCAGACTCGGTTTATGAATCATTTGAAAAACCATACTTCTATTATTATTTACTATAAATTATTTTAAAACATTTTAAACAGATTAAATTTCTTTTTTTACATTTTACGATTTTCGAAATATCCTTCATCAAACTAAAAATAGTCTCAAGAAACAGAAAAGTATTCAGTGTTATCCCCTTAAACCATTTGGATCAGCAAATAGATAAATGAACTCGCTTCTAGCGTTTAATTAGTCTCCTTATCATTCCCAGCTGAACCGTTCGTACATAGATCCTCTTTAAATAGAATTCCAGCCATAGTAATCTTACGGGTCTTATTTTTTCTGATCGGATCATTAGCTTCAAATAACCCCTTTTTTTGGTTGGAGTCATAATATAACGTTTTTTTCCCCCTTTTTTTATCAGTTCTTCTAGTATAGAGGGATATATTCAATAGGTATAATCCCTCATAAATGACGTGACAGAGTAATAGATTGGACTGTCGACATTTAAGAGGAATAACAAGATGGATCTTTCTTCCTTTTTTCAAGCGACATGAGACTAGACCAATTAGAATAAACAGTAAAGTTTCATCTAACACTAATCAAAGATATTCTGGATTTATTCATCTTCCAGGTCATACTCTAGGATCATTGGGGTTACATGTAAAAGATTCTGGAATTATTTTTACTGAAGACGCATTTTATACAGGAAAAAATGGTCGTATGGGCTATTCTCCATCTAATTTTTCTCTTTCTCCCGATTTAGAAAGAAAATCTATTCCTAGACTTCTTGTATATGATTTTAATATTCTTGCATCAAGTCATGGGTTACCAGTTAACAAAGCAAGAAAAAGGCTTAAAACTTTCCTAGATAAGAAAAAAGTGTAAAACAACATGGTAGATAAGGATTATTACTCAAAAAAACTTTCAGCAAACCTATTGAAACGATGTTACGATGTAGCAACCCCTAGAATTAATCAATACCTAGAAGCCGAAGTTCAGTATGTTTTAGATCATATAGAACCTGAAGATGTAATTCTTGAACTCGGTTGTGGCTACGGAAGGTTTTTGTCTCGAATGACTGAAAAAACAAGTGTAATTTATGGAATTGATTCATCTAAAGATAGTATAGCCTTAGCAAAGGATTATTTAGCGGAACATTCAAGCATAATGTTATATCAAATGAATGCAAATTCATTGACGTTTGAAGACAACTTTTTTGATGTTGTTATCGTAATACAAAATGGAATTTCTGCTTTTAAAATACCTCCTCATAAGTTAATCAAAGAATGCCTTAGAGTTACGAAAAAGGGTGGGAAAATCCTACTATCTAGTTACTCTGATAAAATCTGGAACGCACGACTTGAATGGTTTATTCGTCAGTCAAATGAAGGTTTATTGGGAGAAATTGACTTTGATAAGACTAAACAGGGAGTAATTATATGCAAAGATGGATTTGAAGCAAGAACATTTACTGAGAAGGATTTTTTCGTACTTATTTCAGAGTTAAATTTGAATGCAACTGTGAATGAGGTAGATGATTCCAGTATCTTCTGTACGATTCAAAAATAGGCATTCTTAATTGAATTTCAGATAAAATGGATCTATTTTTCAACTACTGCTAAAAAATCTTTCACATACTCCTTAAATACTTCGGGTTGTTCGTGGGTTATACCATGATCACCATGAAAAGTAATTACCTTGGTATTTTTTTCAGGAAGGTTATCTATCAAAACATCGAAGCTGATTGAAGGGCTAACTGAATCATTTTCAGCACATAGTATTAAAAATGGTACTTCAGTTTGTTGTAACTGTGATAAATAGTCTGATGAGGTTTTCTTCTTTACTACAACTTCTAAATAGGCATAAACCTTTTGAATTCGTTTTATAACTCCCCAAAGTAAAGCATTAGCAGACTTCTTCTTCTCTCCAGATCTTTTTTCCTTTGCTAAAAATCGCCACGATCTCGTTTTTTTAGATAAAAAAGGTCTCGGGCAGATCAATATTACACCTTTAACAGGAAATTTGAGGGAATAGACCATAGCTAATGTTCCTCCTATGCTGTATCCACAAATTATCGGAGGATCTTGAATACCTAGCTCATCCTGGATTAGAAATCGGATATCATCAATGCTATCTTCTGTTTTATGTGTTTGGACATATTTTCCTATCCGTGTTTTCCCGATATCTGATTTACCAAAACCACGTAAATCTGGAGCGATCAATCGATTATTTGAGGAAAGCTCGATATCATTTAATTGTTTTCCCCAATGTCCCTGTGAACTTCCGAGGTAACCGTGAATAAAGACAATAGGAGGAGAATTTGACGACTTTAACGGACCAGTATCAAAATAATATAAACGATGTCCATCACGAACGTAGTAAGGCACTGTAAAACTGTCCATTTCAGCTGTTTAAGAAAGACTTGTAAAAAGTAATCAATTTTAAATAAAATATCATGCAATGGAAGATACCTGAAGAGAATATTTAAAGATTCTCACACCTTATTAAGTGAAAGACACCATTTTTTACTAAACAATAACTACTGCTAGTACAGCAAAGGGTAGTATTGCAAAGAACCAGCTCGATACCAAATTTCTAATAAGTTTCTTAGCCTTCAATTATTTCTTTCCCGCCATGTAAATTGTAATAGTATAGCAAATTTCTTTTAATTTGCATCTTATTAAACTTTCTAAATATTGGTAAGATAAACACAAGCGATTCAAATGATCAAGTTACTTTAAGTAATTGAATGTGAAAAGAGCTTGATAATTGTTGATGCTTCTGAAGAGGAAGAAGTGTTAGGACAATGAGCATACTCAAAAACTTTTCTTTCTTTTTGCTAATGCACGATTAAATTGAATATAAAATGATTTGATAGATTTTGCGGATTCAGAATTTAACTTTAGAAAACTTCAGATCAATAGCTCATTTAAAACTGAAAGAAATTCAGAATCTCATTTGTTTCATCGGTCCTCATAATAGTGGAAAAACAAACATCCTTACAGGAATTTCCGTATTTTGGGATCCATACATCAGAGCTAGTGTTCAACGAAAACAGTTAAAGCAGAAATCTTATGTAAAGCATGATTTTGATACACCAGGCAGTATTTTATCTTACCTTAGTACAAATTCAATACATGGTAAATTCCATCTGAAATTTGATAATAAAAATGAAAATTTATCATCTTGGATAAATAACAGTTCGATAAGACATGCTTTTCTTGCGACCTCGCAATCTCTTAAAAAGAGCTATTCTGTATCAGATTTTTTATCTGAAATTGAAGTTTTAGCTAATTTAAACTCAATAGATGGGCTCATCTTTGATTTAAAGATGAATCCTGAATTTCTTGCTTTTACTGAAGAAAAGTGTTATCTATATCTTTCCAATGGGGATAAAATTTCCTTCAAATCAGAAAATCTTCCAATAATTACTCAAGTAATTGGAAATACTTTCATCAGACGGTTTCATGATATTACTTTTGAAAAAGAATTTTTAACTAGAAATTTGGTAAGGGTTCTCCAAAATAATGATTATAAGACGATTTCTTTAATTGAAAAGTTCTTGAAAGATATTTTAGATCAAGAATTTGTATTTAAATTGGGTGACGCAAGTAAAAATTTTAAGAATGGACAAGAAATCGAAGTTACTATTGAAAGAGCTTTTTCTAGTCCTCTATGGAGAATTTCAGCAAGTACTGCAAGAATAATTTCATTAGCTTATCTCTTGATAGCAAGCCCAGTTAATCAAATAATCATCTTGGATGAACCAGGATTATATCTGCATCCGAAGGGAGAAAGAGCACTAGCAAGAAAATTAGAAGATCTATCTAAGAACCATCAAATATTCCTATCTACTCATTCATCTCGCTTTCTTATTGGCCATGCGTTCATTGTTGAACTTCGAAAAGGATGGACAAAAATAAGTCCTGCGAAAGGAAAAAAATCGATGAAAAAGGTGGTAAAACTCCTAGGAATAAGACCTTCAGACTCTTTTGGGTCTGATGTCGTAGTTTTTACTGAGGGTCGTACTGATGCACGAGTATATCGTATTTTTGAAGATAAAATAAAAACAAATGAAACAAGATCAACTATCACAAGAGTGACCTACATAGGAGTTGGAGGTTGGACAAATATTAAATTTGCATTATCAGTTGAATTATTACGCAGTAAATTTGTACGTTCCAAAGCAGTTGCAATGACTGATGGAGATATTGTAGGTTCAGATCATTATTACAAAATTAAAAGTAATTGGGAAATGGTTTTTCCAAAAAATAGCTTTCTCTCATTAAAAGAAGAATGTATTGAATCTTTATTCCTTAATAATCCAATTGTATTCACACGTTTAGCAAATGATCTAGGTACCGAATCATTCCCGGAATTGGATGAAATAAAGAAAATTATTCAAATAGAGAGAGATCAAGGGGTTTCTGATAAAACCATAACTGTAGGAATTATTGAAAAAAATCTGAATCAGGTTTATAGATCATTAATGGCAGAAAAACTAGCGATTCATTTTAGAAAAGAAGAAATCCCTCAATATATCGTTGAATTTTATACTAAATTCATCCTTGTTTAACCTAACTTAATCGTGTATGTGTTATTTTAAAAATTAGAAATTTATTTAAAATCTCAGATGAAATTTAAAATATTACTATCAAATATAATTCTTAACAACCAATTGACGGATTTAGAAATTACGATGTCAAAGATACTGGTTTTGGGTCTCCCTAATGCTGGCAAAAAATCAATCTTGCGCAAGACATATGATAGAATAGACCTAGAATCAGAGGAAAATCCTTACAAAAAAGAAATAATTAAAATAAAAACTCTTCAGAGACTGCTAAAAATCCAATTCCAAAAGGAAGAAGCTGATTTTCTAGATACGCTATCTCAAAAACAAAAAGAAGATATATTTAGAGATACACAGATATTGATCTGGGTTGTTGATAGTGCAGATCAGCGTACTTTATCAACTTCATTATTTTACTGGAAAAAGATACTAAAGGAACATGGAAACTTTTTAAAATTTGCAAAAAAGGTAATTTGCTTTCATAAAACAGATTTTTTGCCTCCAGAAGGTAAAAAAGTCCTACTTAATTCGTTAAGAAGTGATTTTGAAGCAGATATCAATGGTAATCAAATTTTCGTATTTAATACCTCATTAAATGACAATTCCATTTTTGAAATGATGAAATATTGCCTGAGGATGATCCATGAGGCTTCTTTTGTTATCAAACAAATCCAGAATCAAGTTAACCAATTCTTAAGTACTAATGATGACTTCTATGGTGCAGCAGTTTTATCATCAGATGGCC
Organism: Candidatus Hodarchaeota archaeon; assembly: GCA_030589605.1. GTDB lineage: Archaea > Asgardarchaeota > Heimdallarchaeia > Hodarchaeales > Hodarchaeaceae > Hodarchaeum. Next base: position 7,436 of record JAUUVJ010000169.1, read on the forward strand.
TTCCTGTAATAGAATTGGGAGAAGCAAAACATGTAGAATTCGTTTCACTTCCAGCTAATCTATGGCTAGGAACAAATGACCGATTAAAAGAAGCATTTAACACAAAAAACCTTGCTTGTACAATTCATCTTGATAACCAGATATTAATCTTCCTAGATATTGGATCTGATCTCCTTCTGACTACAATCGCAAAATCAGAAGCCCCACTTCAATTCAGTTTTATTCGTTCTGACATGTTAGCAAAAGATCTTCTAGAAATTTTGATTAACTCAGAGTAAAGATAATAATAAAATTCTCATGTTAGTAAAATGAAATTTCAAAAAACGATTGTAAATCTCTTAAAAGAGAAATAGCGATTTTAATTGTCTCCTCAGATTCAATACAGGTTATTGAAATACAAATTTCTCCTTTTGAGGGTGATTTAGCTTCAAGGATAGCTCGGCTCAAAGAAGATAAGTGATGAACCATTTCATTTCGGTGCTTAAATCGTCGGAATATCTCTTCTTCTCCTTCAAGTAGAATGTTGTCCCATGGATTATCCCAAGATCCTGAAGGTTGAGGATCTCGGTCAATATTAGCTTTAAGAGTCACTTAAGGAAGAGATGATCGTTTCATGCATCCAGTCATAACTGATGCTTTCATAGTTTACCTCTCATCCATAGAATTGTTAATAGTTTGCCACAAACCAATCAATAATTTTTCGAGCAATACTTATTTTTCCAGGTATAAGTGGTAGATTTTCTGCTG
>JAUUVJ010000249.1 GCA_030589605.1 Candidatus Hodarchaeota archaeon
CCCTCTTTCACCGCATGACTTGCAGAGTTAACTCCTTTTCCAGCTTGATAATAATTCACAGAGGGTTTTCCAATAATAACTAAATCTCCTAGATTTCTAAGTTTAACATCACGAATGTTTGAAAGTTTTATGAGAGAATTATCATGAATTGCAATTGGAGCTCCTGCATAGATATTTACAAAATTTCCTTTATCGAGAACAGCATCTATCACAAATATTGGTTTTAAATGCTTTTTTTGTATAATTGTGACGATTTCTCTAATATCTTGAATTGAAACATTGTCCTCAATGTTTCCCATTCGACATTGTGCTTTAAATCCCGTATTCATATCAAAGATTCTCGAATGATTCGTACGAACAGTTTTTCTATGGCTTATTCCAGGTAAAATCAACTTTACTGAACCTGCAACTCCTGCAAAATAATGATACTCACAATCTGAAAGAGGAATGATGATATCACTATCATAAACCTTTTTTTCAATTAATATAGGAGTGGTTGCGGTTGAGATACCTAAATCAATATGATTCTTATCAATATCACAATTATGCAACCATAATCTTTCTTTCCATTCTGAATATAAATTTCCTAAAATATAATCTTGAATTTGGTTATCTGTTGGGGGAGGATGTGTTCCTGTAGCAACCATTAGTCGTATATCTTTTTTTTTCACTCCATAGGAAATCAAAATTTGTTCTAATATTGGAACTAGAACACGAGTGTGTATGTTGGGTCTTGTATGGTCATCAATAATGAGAGTAACATGATTTCCCAAATAATTTTTGTCAATGAGATCTTTCAACGAACTTGAATCTAATGGATTTTCAATAGCTTCAATTAAAGATTCTTTAATTTCTTCTTCCTTTAGATAGTCAGTTTTTGGTACCCGAAGGTATTCATAACTTGTACCTTCTGGAATGAAATGAGAAATTCTCTCTTTTTCAAAAAAAAGAGGTGTATCATAGTAGTTAACCATTCTGTTATCTTCCTATCTTTGTATACGTATTGGTTAGTCTTCATAATAGAATTATATATTTTAATACTAGAATGTTTAATGACTTTGTCTCGTTTAATAGATATTCCTTAGATATTCTCCTCAACTTATTTTGCCAAAAGTCTGGCTCCTGTAGTAGACTCTTATTACAGCAAAAATAGCATAGATGGAAATGAGGAGTATCCTGAACATGAGTTCTTCATCCACGGACGCTCACCATTCAATTAATTAGCACTAGAAGATATAAAAACATAACTATGGGTCAGTTTTAGTAAAATGGAAGACTACCACTTTTGATTTTTTTATATTAATTCAAAGGTGTGGAAAAAATCTCTCTTCCAATTAGTTGTGTTTTATTATATATAACAGATTTAAGAAAAAAAGAATAAAGAATACAGATGTATTTTTACAATCTAGTCCAAAACGAATTGTTTTTCTAAAAAATCTCGAAAAATTCAATGGAGATTTCTCGTCCTTGATACAAAGGCCTATTTGAAAAAAAGCTGTTTTTCGGGATTGTGGCTATATCGGTTACACTTTGTGGCTACTAGTTTTATAAACATTTGTGATATTACGTATATATCTATTTTAGAGACTGACAATTATGACTACGTGCAAAATAGAACTAATCTTTCATGCCTTCTTCAGAGAAATCACAAAAACAAGAAAAATTCTTGAAGAAATTAGTGATGATTGCACAATTAACAATATTTTAACTCAGCTCGTTAACAGATACGGAAACGAGTTTGATATTATTGATCCAAGCACTGGAAAAATATCTAACGAGAATGTTATCTTGCTAAATGGTAAAAGTATCAGAGAAACTAATATAAAAGTCAAAGATAAAGATGTCCTAATTTTCAGTCTACCTTTCGGTGGTGGATGAATAACAAAATAACAATTATGGTGAATTAGAAATGAATGAGGTTAGATGTCTAAATTGTTTAAAAAGATTTCAAATCCAATTGAATGCCACAGAGGCTGAATGTCCTAAATGTAATACAAGATTTAGAATTTCTTGGCCAGGCCCAGATCAACCTAAGGTTCGAGGCATCCTTAAATAGAAAATAAAGGTTATTATTATGGTTTTGAATAGGAAAATTGCTTATATAAATTTGTCTTCTGGAAAAATTACACAAAAAGTAATTTCAAAATCAATGAGAGCGCTTTACTTAGGCGGGAGAGGGATCAATATGCATAATCTATATCATCACATACCACCCAAAGCTGATCCTATAGGTCCTGATAACGCATTACTAATCGGTACTGGATTATTAACTGGAATACCAGCTCTTGGAGCGGGTAGATGTGATATTGCAGCTAAATCCCCATTAACAGGGGCGGTTGGAGATTCAAACATAGGAGGGTTCTTCGCAATCGAATTAAGACTTGCTGGATTTGATCATTTGGTGATTACTGGGAAAGCAGAAAAACCCTCTTATCTATGGGTCAATGACGGAGACATAGAAATTAGAGATGCTAGTAATCTTTGGGGATTAGATACCTTCGATACACAAAAACAAATTTTATCTGATAATAGTGATGAACTGATCAAGAGTTTGGTAATCGGAGAAGCAGGTGAAAAATTAGTTCGGTATGCGAATGTAAGAACTGGAATGAAGAATGCTGCTGGACGTACAGGGATGGGATGTGTGATGGGGTCAAAAAACCTGAAAGCGATAGCTACTCGTGGGACATTGGATATCGAATTTATGTATCCAGATCAATTGTTAGATTATTGCTCTGAAATGAACACTATGATTACAAGTACACGTTGGGCAAGAGCTCAATCTAAATGGGGAACTCTAATAATTTATAGTAATACAAATACGACAGGTTTAATACGTACACGAAATCTACAACTGAATCTATTAGAAGATGGAGAAGATTTAGAGCCAGAGGTAATGGATAGATATTCATTTGGGATGTCTGGTTGCTTTGGTTGTAGTGTTCATTGTCGTCATCGTTACATCTTAAAGGATGGACCACATGCTCATTTTGGAGAAGGACCCGAGTACACTTCCTTGGGCGCTTTTGGAACCATGGTTGGGTGTAATAAGATGGATACAGTATTAGCCGGAAATCACCTAGTTAATAAATATGGGATTGATACTCTTGAGATAGGAGGGATTATGGCTTGGGTTATGGAACTCTATGAGAAAAAACTCCTACCAGAGAAAATGACACATGGGTTAAAACTTGAATGGGGAAAGGTTGAGGTACTTTTAGAACTCATCAAAAGAATCAGTAAGAGAGAAGGTGTTCTCGGAGATATGCTTGCTGATGGATTCTTACCTTCCATAGCAAAAATAGGTAAGGAATCAGAGTATTATGCGATGCAAATCAAAGGTATGAGTAATTTGCATTCTGATGAAAGACCAACACCTAGTTTAGCTTTAGGTATTGCTACATCAACAAGAGGTGCTGATCATCTGAGGAGCCGTCCAGCATTAGATCTATATGGGTTGCCAGAGGAAGTTCTAAAAGAAATTTATGGTCACTCTGTTTCCTCTGAGTACACTTCGTACGAAGGAAAAAGTCGTATGATTTGGTGGCAAGAAAATCTGTATGCGATAACCGATTCAATAGGAACCTGTAAATTTCAAACTGTTTTCTGTGCAGTAAATGCACCAAAATTTGAGGAGTTTTCGAAATTAATCTATCTAACAACTGGTTTAGAATTCTCAAAATCTCCACTGATGGAGATCGGAGAAAGAATAATCACTACTGAACGAATGTTCAACAATCGTGAAGGTTTTACAAGAAAAGATGACAAATTACCAGAACGTTTTTACAAAGAACCTACTCCAATCGGACTACCGATAGTGAAAGGAAAAACTCTTGACAAAAATAAGATTAACACCTTAATTGAGGAATATTACGAAATTCATGGATGGGATAATAATGGGATCCCTACCGAAGAGACCATCAAAAAGCTTGGTATAGAAACGAAGCATTCCAATAGGAGTTAAACGGTGAATTAATTATGCAGAAGTTTTTATTCATTAATCCTGAGAAATGCACTGTTGTCGAATATGTGAGACAGTATGTTCTATTCATCATGAAAAAGTTTGCAATCCTACTCGAGCACGGATTCAAATCATTAAATGGGATATGTCAGGTGTATATATTCCAATGGTTTGTCATCAATGTGAATCTCCCGTTTGCGAAACCGTTTGTCCTATGGGCGCAATATATAGAGATGAAAAAACTGGAGCAGTATTGATCAATTATGATTTATGTGTCGGATGTAAACTTTGTGTTACCCATTGTCCATTCGGTGGAGTAGTAATAGACAAAGATTCCAAAGTTAAAAAATGTGATTTGTGTGATGGTGACCCCTTATGTGTGAAAAATTGCGAACCACAAGCTATCCAATATCTCGAAGCAAGTTCAATTAATTTTCTGAAAAGAAAAGTTTCAGCGGAGAAATTTTCTGAACTAATGAAAAAACTACTATAAACATGTTCCAATTATTGAGCTTGTTTGTAAATATCCTACAATACTATTGTAACCACCTAGAAAGTTCTTGATAGGCATTGCAAAGACTTTTTTTTTATTTGTTACATCCCCTTTTTTAACATTGATTTGGTACAAATACAAAAAGAATAAAGTACTAGAAATAAAGATTAAATTCAAAAATTGGGATTATTTAATGAATCTTAGAGTTTCAAAATTCTGATTTTCGTCCCTTTTTACTGATATGAAAAAGGTAATTAAGTACTAAAGTACTTATGGTCAGTTAGAGATGAAAGTAATTTGGGTATTATTAAAGGAGAAATCCCCTTAGAGATTGAAGAAGAATTCCGAAAGATTATTGTACTCAAGTATGGGATGAAGAAGGGAAATATTTCAATCGCATTACAAAATGCAATAGAAGAGTGGATATTGAAACAAAAAAGACTGATCAATAAGGATAAAATGATAACCGAACGAATATTGAAAGATATTAGAAGAGACTACAAAGATAAATTCATCGCGATTGACAATGACGGGATTGTAGTAAAACAAGGAACTTCACTTCAGGATATCTATAATAATCTTGATCCAAATCAAAGTTTAAGAATAATTGTACCAGAAACTTCTAGATTGAATAAAGTATATACAAAAAGACAACTAAATTGGCAATTACAACGAAAATCTAGGAGAAAATAGAGGATGAAGTGTTATCCTTTTTATCTGGCTGACCATCATATTAAACAGTTTGTGCTAGATATAGAAGTTTTCTCACCGTTCCTTGAGATCTATGCTTTTATCACGAACGATAAAAACTACTCATTCCTGATTCATAGAGTCGTGCCCAATATTAATGGGTCTTACAAACTCTCCACAAGCGTTTAGCGTCTCTGGGAAACTCGCAGCGACGGGATTTCTTGTTCTACCATAACCTTTTCTTTTTCAAATGATTGGTTTTCTCATTTGAGTGGAAAAGTTATATGATTTTTTAATCAGGCTTCTTTTTAAGCTTCTAAGATTTTTTAATAAATAAATAACTAGAATTTATTATAAAAAACTAGAGAAGGATCAACTAGTCACAACCCTTGAAAAAACGATGGATTAAATACAACAACACTATAATAGATACTGGGTATGATGGTGATCTTCTCATTCCTATGGATGATTTTGAAAAAAATGGATTCAATCGCGTCTTATCGCTAGATTCTGGTGATTGGTATGCTGAATCAGTGTCTGGTGAAGAATTACAATTATTTAAAGCCTATTCAGACTTAAAAATTAATACATTTCAGATCGAAGCTACCGTGGAATCATTTGACGGGAGCAATTCACTAATGATAGGAAGAGGTCTGCTAATGCACTTAAAAACTCTTATTGATGGAAAAGAAGCGCAAACATGTATCACTCCAGTTTAAATATCATTCTACTATCATTGCTGCTTCGACTAATTCCACAATATCCTTAGTTTTGATAGGAATACGTTTCTTCCGAGATGTTAAATTGAAATTCATTTGACATTGTGGGCATGCTGTAGTCAATAAATCTAAATTAGTTGGTTGTGAATCTTCTTTCAATCTCCGAGAAGCTGAATCCATGCTTACACGGTAATCCATATTCCAAAGACCACCTCCACCTCCGCAGCACCGAGCTAAATTTCTATTAAGAGGCATCTCAACAAGCTCTAGATCAGGGATTGCATTCAATACACTTCGGGGAGCATCATAAACTTTACAATGTCTTCCTAATGAACAAGGATCATGATAAGTAATGGTAGTTTTATTTGAACCAAGTGTTAATCGACCCTGGTTAATCATTCTTTCTAGATATTGAGATGAATGAAGAATCTCACACGACAGAGAAACATCAAGCATTTCTGGATATAATTTCGAAAATGTATAATAACAACCAGAACAAGGTGTAACTAGCACTTCAGCTTTTGATTCTTCAATCCGTTTGATTGTTTCAATCGCAATTTGTTTACCTTCATTCCACATTC
>JAUUVJ010000124.1 GCA_030589605.1 Candidatus Hodarchaeota archaeon
AATGGGAGTTCTTCTTTAAAGTTCACTCACCAAATTTCGAAATCTAATTGGAAAGAGGGAGATCTGTTGCTTTATGATCTTTACAAAGCAATTTTTCAAGATAATTTCTCGGAAAGCGTCAAAAAACTTCTAAAAGAATATTACGAACTTGTTATGAAAAAATTTTTCACTGGAGAAAAAGATAGAGAAGGTTTTCCGTTATTAAAAGGTATTTCGATGGATTTAATATTTCGTAACATTATTAGTGATAAAACTGGTACTTTAACTCCAATAGATCTCGAATGTGTCGTTGATGGGTGTATTCCAGAAGATTATGTAATTTATCGTTGCATCTTTCATGACATTTGCACAGTAGTAAGATTACATTTTCCAAATAAGATTCAAAATTTAAATCAATTTTGTATTGAGATGGTGAAAACAATTTTCCCCAATTATGGGAGGCACCGGCACTCAAGGAATATACAAACTGAGAAATTATTCCAAAAAAGCATTTTACCAGATGAATAAAATAAGTTTGAGCAATTTTGAAATGAGATGAACTTCTAGAGGTCTATTGATTATTATTAAGCTATTGTATTAGGATATAAACATAATTATAAATTCTATTTCATTTAAAAAGATTTAGATTCAACGTAATAATGATAATACGGCGGTTAGATATTGAAAAGTTACAAATTGCCTTTAATTAAGTTTAAAAATGAAGAGAAAGCGAATTTAGCGGAAGTTTCGAGAAGTGAAAGAATCAATTCTATGCCTGTTCGAGTTACTTTAGCCACAAACAAAAATTGTAATCTAAGATGTAAATTATGTGGATTTTCAACAAAAACACAAAATCTTGAAAAAGACAGAATGAAATTAGATTTAATAGAGATTGTCAGTGAAGAATTATTTTCCACAGCCTGGGAAGTAGTTCCTTCTACTTTTGGCGAACCACTACTATATGAGAATTTTTTAGATCTTATTCATCTTATTGGTGAATACCAGTGCTGTATTGAATTATATACAAATGGAATGTTACTTAATGAAGAGATTTCAAGAAAAATACTTCCTTTCCTTGCTGATCTGAAGGTCTCATTCGATGCCGCCTCAAAAAGTGTTTTTGAAAATTTCCGATTAAATGCTAATTATGAAACAATAATTCGAAATATTACAAAGTTTAATGAACTGAGAAAGAATTTTAGATATGTTCCACCTCCAACTATAACATTACAAGTCACATTGGCAAGATCTAATATCAAAGAACTACCTTTACTTGTTAAACTCGCCTCAAGTATTGATATTGATAGAATTGCAGCTTCACATGCTTATATTTTTAGTCAAAATCTAAAATCTGAAAGTTTAATATTCAATAGGGACCTTTCTGATGAAACTATGCTTGAAGCATATAACATATCTACAAAACTAAATGTAAACACTTTTTTTCCTCGACCATTTAACAGCGATAATCAAGGAACATTTCATTTATTTAAAGCAAAAACTTGTGCTTATCTTTACAAAGAAACGTGGATTAATGCCAATGGAGATGTACACCCTTGTTTTTTACCAGATAGTCCAGTTATGGGGAATTTACATGGAAAATCTTTTCCAGAAATCTGGAATGGATCAATATATCGTAGCATGAGAAAAACAGTAAATGATAAAAAGCCTTTTTTTTCAAGATGCAAGAATTGTCCGATAAGGATGCAATTTGACTTACATTTTACAAAAGGATATAATGAAAAGGGATTTTTATTGTATGAAACAACAAAGAATTAAATCGTAGAACACACATACATACACCTCCAAGAATTTTTCCCTCTGAGGAGGTCAAACTGCTAGAAATTAAAAAAAGAATTCCTAAATGGATCCGTAGATTCCTTAAACTAATTGAATTATAACTGAGATCGCCAATGAGATTGAATCAACATATTAAATTAGGATCAATAATGTTCCTTGCTGCATTATAAAATACAACAATTGATGCAACAAAAGCTGTATAGTACATTTTCACATTATTAGGATTAAATAAGAAACTTATATTATCGGTCTCATGTGAAAGCCAATTTCGTATTAAAAGCGTTAAGGTTAATTTCTGTACACATATATGAATATCAGAAGAGTTAAATTGAGAAACGAAATCCAAATCACTTGAAAAATCGTTGTGTAACAGTTTTTCTAATTTTTCTGTTAAGTCATTATTATTTCCTCTTATGAAGGAACCATATTTGCTAGCGATATACACAAGCTCATTGAACCAACTAGAATTACTAAAAACACTAATGTAATGATGACTTCCAATTTTTTTTAAAAAACCTTCATTTTCCAATCGTGGAAAATTCCTTCTTATTTTTCCTGTTGGAATATTGAAATAACAGCTCTTTAATGTGGTAATTGGTCTTATTTTCTGAATCTGAGAAAATATATATGTAATATCGTAAATCTTTTTCGCAAAACTCTCAATACAATTTCCTAAATCTCTTAAAGCTTTTGCTTGGTCCTTGAAGTAATTAGTATCAACCATTCCAATTGTGTTGTACATTTTTAAAGAATCGTATAGAAGTGATAAATCTGAATCACTAAAGAGTTGTAACAAAAATTTAATGTCTTCATGTGAAAGATTGATAGATGAGAAAACATTTTCTATGGCTTTTTTGAAAAACTCGATCACGAAAGCTTGATTCGAATCCAGTACATACAATCCTTGAGATGATTGAATCTTTAGAAAGAAGTTTGAAATTTTTTCATATAGATTAACAGTTTTTCTGTCAATATCACCTATTTTGATCTTGTAATAATTATCATTACGATGTTTCAAATAACCGTTTATTATTTTCGTGCTTGTTTTTTTTAATAACACCTTATTAATCCTTTGCCAAAGTGTTGGGTAACTTCTAATTAGAGTAATAGCTCCATTATTGCCTTCAGTATAGGATAAATCATCGATAATTGAACTTTTAACAATAATAATACCAATTTCTGCAATTCTAAACCATAAGTAAGAAAAAATCGGGATTAACTTGGTTTTGGTTATTTTAATAGACTCACTTGGATTATAAAACATAAATACGATTTTCATCTTACCACTAGAGAGAAAGTAATCTGGAGTTACCAATTTTGTGGGGTTAATGACAGAAAGTACTGGATTTCTATTTGTGAAAAATGGGATTTCATGCGAACAACAATTTCTAAATAAATCATTCAAGTATGCTCTTAACTCTAAATCTGAATTAATTTTCATTCTTCCTCATCAAGTAATGTATTTATTAAGTCATTTGTTGTTTTAGGTGATATAACTCCATTTGTTTGCATAAGAAATTCATCTATATTTTCAATTAAACCTTTAATAATATTACCTGGGTTTCTTAGAGTTTGGTCGTACAGTAAACGTAGTAAGTTTCTATCACTCACAAAATCTTCTATTTTATTAAACAAATCCTTGGGATAAAAAGTTAAAAGATTATTAAATAATTCCTCGGCTTCGGTGACATTAGATAGTCCGAACAAATCAATTTTACGAGACCGACGAGTTAACCCGATCGATCGGGAATAAGGATCACCTTCAACTTCTTCCCATGCAAGATCAGTACAAAAAATGCAAATAAAAATGCCAATATCCCAATTTTCATTAATTAAATCAACTAAAAAATCCTTAACATAATTTTTTTTTCTTTTAGTAAGACTTGATAATCTCTGAAATTCATCAATAAGAATGATAGGAGTTTTTCCAGATGATAATTTAAGAAAAAGACAAAATGATTTGAAATAACGTAATGCTTCTTCATTCGTTATATTCCGTGTTATTTTAATTCTACCATAACGCAAAGAATTTACTTCACCCTGACCCAAACGATCAGTCATCCATTTCCATGCTAAAAAACCGAATTCTGGATCATCAATTAGAGAAATAGCAATATTAAATGGACTGAAATTTGTGATTTCATCTTCCAAATATTTGAATAATTCCAATGAAGCTGAAAAGCCATTTCTTTTCTTAATTTGTTGAAGTTCTTCAATTAGTTTAGTTTTTCCCCAGTTTCTTACCAACGTTTTGATCAGATCAACTGGTTCAAAGGTTTTTTTTACAGAAAATAGAATATAATCAGTGTGATTAATGTAAGAATCTTCTAACATTGAAAGGATATGTGTTTTTCCCATTCCACGAGGTCCTACAAGAAAAATTTTTCTTAATTTGTTGATTTTTCTGGCAACATCAATCTCTTTCTCCAAGAAATGAACAACTTCGATAAAAGACTTAGTATTAACATGAATTCTTTCAATATCTTCAAGTGGAATTCCAGTTCGAAGATTATTCAAATGCTTTTCATCTAAATTCAAGATCCACCCACCTTTTCTGGATTTTCTATTCTTTCCGAAAACTTATATAAAACCTCGTTTCACTACAATACTATCGTATTTTGTTCCTTTTATTTCTATTATGATTTTAGAACGATTATTATAAGGGGATAAAGGATTTAATCGAATGAAATCAGGAAATATCAAAGAAATATCTCTAATATGCAGTTTAAAAATGTTTTCATCGATTTTATTCCTGTCAAAATGAGAAAAAAGATTATCAAAAGGAACTCTTTGCCCATAGCTCATATTTTGATTGAAATAGTGATTACATTGGACAGCAAAGTTGTAGAAGGAATAATAGAAGTTAGTATTTTTCTGCTCAAATGCTCTTTTTCCAGGCAGCAATTCTTGAAATAGATTCTTTATTTGCTTTAGTAAATAGTCTGTATTGATCATTTCTGTTTTTTCTTTTTTCTGGATAATTCCTCCATGTTCAAAGGGCGTAACCTGTTTAGTTAAAGGTTCTGAATGACTCGTACTTGCCTCTTTTACTTCTTCCTCATTGTGCAATTTAAAAAAACAATTTCTTCCTCTTTTGAATTCCTCTAGATATCCTTCTTTTGTTAATTTTCTCAAAATAGAAAGAGCTTGATTTGATTTCTTGAAACCTAAATTCTCTTTCACTTTGGATGAAGAAACTTCTCCCAGTTGTTTACATAATTCAAGTATAGTTACTCTTTGTTCTTTTGACAATTGCACTATTCCTCCAATATCCTCTCAAAATTCCCAAAGATAACCTTATTTGAATTATACTTATCCTTTAGGAAAGTTTTTTAAGTTTTTTGATAATCTTATGCAAAAAAAACCATCTAAAAAATACAGATTCAATCTACCTCTATTTTTAGGTGTGAAGAATTCTAGTAAAAATGAATAATTAATTTTTTATGTATTGGATAAAAAGAAATTTATAAATTCGCATAGCAATTTTGTACCAATTTACCGTTATTTCCTCGAATATAAAACATATTTGAAAACCTTGATTCGAACTAATTCTTAAATATAAAAGAACTTAGTCTTTTTAGGAAAAACATAATTGTGTGAATTAATTAGAGAACTTTCATTGGTTTTTTTAAGATTTTCATTATCTAATTGACTAAACCAAGAAAAAACAAAATAAATTTCCAAATAACATGAAAATTTAAATTCAATCAAAGAATACAAATTAACGATGACAAAATTCATTGGGAGACTATCTAATCAATCCCAACCAGGTGAGAGGAAAGTCTATAATTATATAGAAAGGGTGTTTCAAGACGAACCTAGCACTTTCTGCTATTATGAACCGATAGTTGGTGGTTTATATCCTGATTTTATAATAGTCTCTCCTCAGTTTGGCATATTGATAATAGAGGTCAAAGATTATTCTGCAGACAAGCTTTTAGAAATAAATCCTTCCGAAGAATGGGTTATCTTAAGTAATGGAAAACCAGATAAACGGCCAAATCCTTTCATGCAGTTATACAAATATTGGAGAGCGATACGAAACAGAATTGATAAGAATAAGGCATTAAAAAAGAATAGTAAATTGATACGCCAGTTATTAATCTTTCCTTTTCTTTCAAAGAAAAACAATGCTGTTAATCGGATTCAAGCAATTCAACAACCAAATTATTCTGTTTTGTACAAAGAAGATCTTACACGAATTGACTTATTTCATTCCTGCCTTCAAAACCTTTATCCAGAGGATTTTAAATTATCTTTACGGGAAATCCAACATCTTAGGTCTGCATTAATTATATCTTTTCGCTTACCAACCCCAACACAACCTCGTATCTTTGATTACTTCCCCTCAGTCTCTGTACTTAGAGTTTTTGATGAAGACCAGGAAAAAATTGCGTATAATCTGGGTGATGGACATAGGCTCATTTTTGGTGTTGCTGGGAGTGGTAAAACTGTGCTTCTAGTTGCACGTGCTGACTTCCTTGCAAGAAAAAATCCAGAATGGAGGATCCTAATACTCTGTTATAATCGTCTTTTAGCAAAATACCTTCTAAAGTTAATCCACCCTCAAAAATATCCAAATCAAATAGAAATCTACAATTTTCATAAATGGGCTCAAGACAAAATCTTCAGTCAAGGTTCATCATATAATGCAATGTATAATGCAAAAAAGCAAGAAGCCAAGAAATCTGATCAGCTGAACAGGTTCTTCAGCGAAGAAGTTCCTGAAATCCTTGATCGAGTAATTTCAGAAACCCAATATGAACGATATGATGCAATCTTAATTGATGAAACCCAGGACTTCGATAAGAAATTGCTAGAATGTGTTGTAAAGTTTCTAAACTCCAAAACTGACTCTTTATTGATAACATGTGACGGATTTCAGGGAATTTATGCACGAAAACGTTTTTATTGGAAAGAAGTAGGAATTAAAGCACCTGGTAGGGTAACAAAGTTTCGTAAGACCTATAGGAACCCCTCCCTGATAGGGGAAATGGCTTATAGATTCTTATCACTGGATCAAGATCTAGAAAAATTGATAGAAACAGAAGAGGAATTTGCTTTTCTAGAAACAAAAGAATTTGCGAGAAAGGGAGGAACAGTCGGATTTAGAATTTTTAAAACTCAACAAGAAGAATATAATGCCATAGCGAGAACAATATTTGCATACAATAAAGACAATAAATCCATTCTACTCTTATTCCATAGAGATCTGGAAAAAATTAATTTTAGGCATCCCCTCATTGAGTGTATTGACCAAAGAGAAATTGAATGGTATAGTCTTAAACAGGTAGGGCTCGGAAAAAAGGGAGTTTTTATTGGAACATTACAGGGAACAAAGGGATTGGAAGCGGATATGGTAATCATTCCATCAATTGAATCAATATATTCGAAAACGAATAAACGACAGCTTTTATACGTAGGGATGACGCGAGCTACAGATGTTCTAATACTAACTGGTAGTGGTACGAATGAATTCACTGCTAATTTTTCAAATATAATGGATATTAGGTCATATGGATCTGATTTTGTAAAGGAAATTCAAGAGGGAAAACGTTGTTATTTCTGTAGAGAAGTTAAACACAATGGAAAAGAGAAACCTTTATGTTACAACTGCTGGAAGAAACTCGTAGATCAGGAAATATGCTATTTCTGTAGTAGTTTACTTAGTTTAGACTATGAACTTGAATTAGAGAAGCAAAATCGGTCAAAATTCCTATTACGAAGTTGTTATCAATGCGATCATGAGCCACTGGATTACTGTAAATTATGTGGAGAATCAATCCACCCCATACAAGGTAAACCTCTGTGTATTAACTGCGATAAGACACTCCAAGTTGTATGGACTTCAGCTTCAGAGAAATTCTACTCAAAAGAATTCGTTTGAATAATGAAGAGAGATTATATTATTAACAATGTTTAATGGTGTTAATCCAGCCTTTTTCGACGTTTCAATCATGATAGAGGAATAAATTTCTTAATTCACGATATCTCTCTAAAGGAGATGATAGAAGAAAATGATAAATTTTAAATAATCTTTACCATTCATAATCCAATTAATAATCATGGAATGGAGTTAGTAAGCACCAGGTCTTACACAAACCAAACTAGTTAAATAATAAATATGAAATTTTGAGCTTTAAGTGAAGAGTGAAAAAGAAAAAGTTTAATTGATATATCATTATAATCATAAAATTAAGTCCGTAAATATTAATTGAAGTATTAGATAAATTTAGCTAATATTGTTAAGATTTAAGATGAAATTGACAAATTACATTATTCAAGATATCGTTTTTTAAAACTCTTCTTCGAGTTTGTTATTACGTAAAAGTGGGTTAGAAATGAAAAAACAGATTCTGAGCTTAAATGAGAGGGTCGAATTAGCATTAATGCTAGGTGAAAGTCACTTCAGAGAGTTTAAAAGTGCGATAGAGGGATCACCAAAAAATAAAAAACCAAGAAATGTTAAGGAGATTTGCATTGATATTGCACGAACTCTAGTTGCCTTTGCGAACGCGGATGGAGGTGAATTACTTGTGGGAGTCGAAGATAATTTCAATGTTACAGGATTGGATCATACAGAGCAACAAATTGAGCAAATACTTAAATCGACAAATGTTTATGTACATAAAGACACACCCTTGCCGAATTTAACAGCATTGGAAATTTTTCTTAAAAGCAAAAGGAAAAAGATTGCCTATTTTTCAGTTTCTAAAGGATCAGATTTCATATATTTGACGTCAGATGGAAGATGCATACAGAGAAGAGATAGAGAATCCATTCCTATGAGTGCAGAAAAAATCAAATTTGACAGAAACGAAGTTATTTCAAGGGAATATGACCGACAATTCGTAAATAATGCTTCTATTGCTAACTTGAAAATTGACTTAATCGAATCTGTTGCCTATACAATTTCAAGTGGTTTAAGTGTGGAGAAATGTCTGCAACACCTTAATTTGGCTGAATTTGATGGCCAGAATTTCAGATTAAGAAAAGCAGCACTATTACTTTTTGCTCACGATTCGAATAAATGGCATCCTCGTCTGCAAGTCCGCATTTTGAAAATCGATGGAAAAGAAATCAAGAGTGGGAAGGATTATAATATTATTAAGGATGAAGAAGTCTCTGGAAATATTTTGGAGTTGATTCATGAGAGCTGGGAGTTAGTTCGAACTCATTTAACTGAGACAAAATTCACAGATGCCAGGTTCAGAACACAGATAATATATCCTGAATTAGCTTGTAGAGAGGCTTTAACAAACGCAATTGCTCATCGTGATTACAGTAATGAGGGGCGTGGAATTGAGGTACATATCTATTCAGACAAATTAGAAATTGTTAACCCTGGAGGTCTTTTATCTTCAATTAAGATTGAAGATATTCGAGAATTGAAGGGGGTTCATGAGTCTCGTAATTCTCTTATCTCTCGTGTGTTGAGAGAAATGGGTTACATGAGAGAATTAGGTGAAGGAATGAAACGAATATTTGAATTAATGTCTTCAAACGATCTAACAGATCCTGAGCTTTACACTGACAAAAATATTTTTAGAATTACTTTACATCATAGATATATTTATTCAGAGGAGGAGCGATTATGGCTTGAGAATTTCAACAATTTGACTCTCTTAAGAGATCAAAAAACTGTAGTTAGGTTGGGTTATAATAACCATATTATTTCACCTAAGGAAATCTGGGATGCAGTTGGTATAGTTGATACAGATTATTATCGACAGCTAATCGAATCACTCAGAGATAAAGGAATTTTGTACAAAAGTGTAACCGAACAAGCAATTTGGAAAAAAGCAAGAAATGAAGGGGTACCAAGAAAAGGTGTTCCAAGATATTCCATTCGTATTCCAGATGAGAAAACAATAATAGATACTAAAACACCCATTGATTTAGCTGAATACATTAGATTATTTATCGGTAATATACCTTATTCAATAACCCGGTATGAGCTTGAAAATATTTTTAAAAGGTTTGGTGATGTAGTCGATGTATATATACCTAAAGATGGGGATGGAAGAATAAAAGGATTTGCTTTCATTGAATTTGCTGATAGCAGTAGTGGTTTAAAAGCAATTAAAGAATCTTGGAAGTTAAAAATCGATGGACGGCGAATTCACATTAATTTGGCAAAACCTAAATGAAATATGG
>JAUUVJ010000081.1 GCA_030589605.1 Candidatus Hodarchaeota archaeon
AAATCTCATTGAAGCCAATATTAATTTGGAAAAGAAAGTATCACAACGTACACGTGAATTATTTGAAGAAAAAATGAGAATAGAAGCAATTATTAAAACCGTTCCTGTTGGAATTTTAGTAATAGAGCCAGATGGCTCCTTAGTTTTAGCAAATAAGTCTTTTGAGGATCTTTACGAAAAAATCTTCAATGAGAAAATTCCTCCTAATTTAAATATCTATGAGCAGTCGAATCATCCCATCTTCAAACATATTACGAAAAGAATTGGAACAAAGAAATCCACTCCAACGACAATTGAGCTTATTAAAGGATATTATTTCCAAATAATTTCCAAGCCAATACGTCAAGATGAGTACCTTTTTGGCACAATAATCGAGGTTTATGATGTCACTCCTTTTATTGAATTCGAGATCACTCAAAAGCAATTCGTGGCAACTGTTTCTCATGAGTTACGTACCCCCCTGACTGTATTAGATCTTTCGATAAAAAATCTCCAGAAATATTGGGAGAAATTATCAGAGATACAAAGAGAAGAAGTTTTTCGTTTGATTATTAAAAGTACTTTTTCTCTGAAACAGATTATTGAAGATGTTCTTATAATCTCCAAAATAGAGGCAAGGGAAATAAAATTAGAAATAAGACACTTCTATCTTGAGAAAGTTTGGAATGATATAATAGGTCTATTTGATTCACGTCTGAAGGAATTTAAAGTAATTGTACTGTTAGAGATTAATCCACAATTGGAATTATGTGGTGACTCAAAGAGAATTGAGAAAATATTTAGTATCTTACTGGATAACGCAATAAAATTCTCACCTGATGAAGAATCAACAGTAAAGATCATCGCTATTGACAAATATAAAGGAGAATATAACCCTGAAAATATTGATGGAGTTTTAATCCAAATTATTGACTTTGGGAAAGGTATTCCTGAGAAAGAACTTCCATTTATATTTGATCAATTCTACAAACCAATAATTGTGAAAGATCTTCCCGGAATTGGCATAGGTCTATTTATCGCTAAAACGTTTGTAGAACAACATCAAGGACACATTTTTGTAAGAAGTCAATTAGGCAAAGGAACAACATTTTCGGTATTTCTTCCTCGAATAAAAAACCAAATAGAACTAGAATTAATAAAAGATAACAATCCAAGGAGTAAAATCAAGTGAAAAATGAAAAAGAGAAGGAATTGAAACCAATAATTTTATTGGTTGAGGATAACACTAAAATCCTGTACAATCTTAAATTACTTCTGGAATTTAATGATTATAATCCGATTCCAGCAACGAATGGAGTTGAGGCATTAGCAATCTTAAATAAGCTCGATTCCCCTCCTGATATGATTCTTTGTGATATCATGATGCCAGAAATGGATGGTTATGAGTTTTATCAGAAAATGAATGACAATCCACAATGGCAATTTATCCCGTTTATCTTCCTTACCGCTAAAGCATCACCAGAAGATGTACGATTTGGGAAAAAACTAGGGGCAGATGATTACATCACTAAACCATTTAATGAAGAAGATTTATTGTCAAGTATTACGGGAAAGATCTCTAGGAACAAAAAATCAAAGATATTACGCAAACAAATCGAAAAGAACTTACTTACTTCATTAAAACTCGGCCAACGATCCTCCGTAACTCAGAATGAAAAAGATAATTTTTTTATCTTGTTGATGATATGGGACGAGATTTATGGTCCACGATTAAAAGGAGTGTATCCATCAGAATCTAAGACACCATTTGATATTAAACAAATAGGTACTCAATTATTTCAAACAAAAGTGTCACTATATGGTCACTTGGACTATTATGAGGCTCAGGGGGTTCTATTAAGAATCTCTAATATCAATAAGGATGGTTATATCTTTTTTGAAACAATGGATGATTCTAAAGTAAGAGGGGGAAAAAGACAATTCATGTTAGCGGTATTAGCCCCCAAAATAAACTATCTAGAATCATTAAGAATAGATGAAGTATTTAAAGAAATAGCAGAAAGGATCATAGAAAATAACGAATGGGATAAGGAAAAAAGCTGGATAGAAATCTCACAGATCTTAAGTTCGCCAATAATGGATTTAGCTAGTTAACTATTAAGTGAATAAGTCAATAATGAAAGAATTAGATGAACTCAAATGAAACCTTTAATATTAGTAACAGAAGATAACCCAGATGTTCTATTTAACATTAAAATGACCTTAGAATTTAACGGTTTCGAGGTACTGACAGCTGTGAATGGGAAAGAAGCGATCAAAAATCTTACCGAGCTTAATGAAAAGGTCCCTGATCTTATCATTAGTGATATCATGATGCCAGAAATGGATGGGTATGAGTTCTACTCGTATATTGCAGAACATACTAAGTGGGCTCTAATACCATTTCTATTTTTAACGGCAAAAGCTTCACCTGAGGATATTCGTTTTGGTAAGATGTTGGGGATAGATGACTATATTACCAAACCATTCGAAGAAGAAGACCTTATTGCGATTATCAAGGGAAAAATAGCCCGAAACAAGAAAGAAACCGAAATCAGGAAAAAGATCGAAAACAAGATAATTTCGAAACTAAAGGTGGAAATGGTACCTTCCGTACCAAAAACAGAAAAAGATTCAATTAATCTGCTTTATATGAGATGGGATGAAACATATGGACCAGAAATTATAGACTACTATCCTAAAGATGAAAAATATTTTACAACGCTTCAAGAAGTAGGCGTTCAACTCTTCCATGCCTCTATTTCAATTTATGGATCGAATAGCTATTCTAAAGCCCAAGGAATATTGTTAAATGTTGAAAATATTCAAAAATCTGGATACATATTTTTTGATTCGAAAAAATCTGATGAAGTTCGGGGCGGGGAACGATTATTCATGTTAACCACTCTCGCTCCAAAAATAAGTTACCTCAATTCCTTACAAATTGGAGAAATCTTTCAAACAATTGGATCACGAATCAAACAGTCTCAAAATTGGAATTTAAAATCCTCTTGGGAAAATATTTGTGAAATTTTAACTAAATCAAGCGTTATTATGGATTGATACCCTTAATGAGTCCTTTTACAATGCTAATTGTAGGTACTTTGTTATCTTATTATGATAAATTAAAAGAGAATCTCCAAAAGGCATTTGGGGAACTCTATGTTGAAAAAATTAAATCGACAAATGAAGCTATTGCACGGATTAAAATAAAACCATATGATGTGATCATTTCAAACGATGATTCTACTGGTATCTCTAGTTTGGAATTCTTAAAATCCATTAGAAAAGTAGGTAATATGACGCCTTTCATTATACTCGTGGATGAGAAATCAGAATTCATGTTCTCTAAGGCGTTCAGTATTGGTGTAAATGATATAATTGAAAGAAACGCTAATCCTACAATTGTAATTTTAGAAATCATTAATTCGATTAGAAGAATTATAGAACTCTCCAATGAAATTCAAAAGAAATTTGTATCTATAAGGGATACAGAAGAAGAGTATATCATCCAAACAGAGGAATTGGAAAAACGCCTATGGGAGTCAAATTTCCTTTATTCAATTCCGAAAATTTTAAACTTCATAGATCAACCTAAAGAAAAACCATTTGCAAAAATTATTTCTCTAATTAAAGAAACATGGAAAAAAGCTGATATTTTATCCATTAGGATAAAATATAAAGGGAAAATTTTCAAAACCAATGATTTCAGTGAAACAAAGTGGAAACAAGCAAGTGATATTCTAGTATTTGGCGAAATTATCGGTTCTGTTGAAGATTTCTACCAAGAATCAACTCCAGCTCAATATGAAACAGTTTTTTTAATCGAAGCCCTTACCCGTGAGATCTCAAAAGTCACAGAACGCATAGATCGAAATACTACGTTGAGAAAATTATCAAGAGCTGTAGAACAGAATCCTAGTGTAATTTATCTTACTGATAGAGAAGGCCGAATCGAATGGGTGAATTCCAGATATACCGAAGTTACCAGTTACTTGGATTTTGAGATCATTGGGAAATTTCATACTATTTTTACAAAGGATAAGCCAAAACAATCCACTCACAGAAATATTATAGAATTAATTAACAAAGGAGAAGTTTGGAAAGGAGAACTCCTTAAGAAGAAGAAAAATCGCGAATCTTACTGGGTACTAGCATCGGTCTCCTCAATTCGGGATGATGAAAATTCTATTTCCAATTTCGTTATTATTGAACAAGATATTACAGAAATGAAAAGAGTATTGGAGGAATTAAATAAGAGCGAGCAACGTAATAGAGCGTACATGAAGGCAATTCCAGATTTGATGTTTCGGATTAATAAGAATGGTATTATATCTGATTATTCTATTCCTGAAGATTACAATTTTTATTTAAAAAGAAAATTACAGGAGTTTTTTCCAGAAACATCAAGGGTTAATGAAATTTTTCCTAGGAATATCTCTAAGCTATTTCTCAGAGCTATAAAGACCGCTTTTTCTTCATGTGAATCTTCACCATTTGAGTTTCATGTCCCTCTAAATTGGACAGACAATGAAATAAAAACGTTTGAGACACGGGTTGTCAATTGTGGCCTTGATGAAGTGTTGGTTATTGTGAGGGATATCACAGATAAGAAAGAATCTGAGGAGGCTTTTCGTTTACGTGAAGCGAAAGAGAAAATTGAAGTGATTATTGATACAATGGCTGACGGAATACTTGTTTTGGATCCTGAAGGGAAAAAATATCTTACCAATCAATCATTTAAGGAAATTTATTTTCATATATTCAATAAAAATATGTCTACCGAATGGAATTGTTCATCCCTTGCTGATAATCTTCTTGAAGAGACAATATACCAGCTTTATCAAGAAAAAAAATTCCAAAAAATCACTATAGAGCCAATTGAAGGATTTAATATTCAATTAATCTCAAGTTTACCTCAATCCCCCGATCTGGCTGGATTTCTAATTCTAACAGTTCAGGATATTACCCCGTTTGTAAAATTTGATAAGATGGTAAAACAGTTCATTTCTACAGCATCCCATGAATTACGAACTCCTATATCGGTTATAATTCAATCTCTCAATAATTTGAAAAAATATAGAGAAACAATGTCTGAAGAAGTGAAAACAAAGTTAATAGATTCACTTGATAGGAATGCCAATTTAATGTTTGAGCTTGTGAATGATTTACTTCTCATTTCACGAATAGACGAAAAACGCATCAAGCTCATCTTGGATATCTTTAATCCTGCTAAAAATTTGACCCAGATAATTTCTCAGCTTGAACCTAAGTTGAAGAAAAAGAAAATTAAGATTTTTAACGAAGTTAACGAAGAAATTACTATCTATGGAGATTCAATGAGATTGAACCAAGTATTTAGAATATTAATAGATAATGCAATAAAATATTCCCATAGTGCGGGGAAGGTTCAAATACTGGTTCATGACAACTATATCGGCCCTTATAATCCAAAAAATCTTGATTCCATTTTATTTGAGGTAAGAGATTACGGAATCGGAATTAAAGAGAATGATCACAAACATATTTTTGATAGATTCTTCAGAAGTAACGATGTAAGGAACTTGCCAGGAACAGGATTAGGATTATCAATTGCGAAGGAAATAACTATTCTCCATGGAGGAGAGATGTATTTCAAAAGTGAACATGGTTCTGGATCCTCATTTTTTGTGTTACTACAGAAACAAACAAGGATCGACAAGCTGCAATAATAAAGGTGCTGAAAATGCTGATCGTGGATGAAAATAATACAATAATAGAAACACCAATTAAAGAATATAAGAATAGTATTCGAAAAAGAATAGAGAATACCAATAAAAGAATAAAAATAAGAAAGAACCTTAAAATAATAATCGCTGGTGAAGGGGCTGTTGGAAAAACAACTCTAATTCAAAGGTACCTAGGAAGACCATTTCGAGCTCAGTACTTAATTACCCTCGGAGTACAAACTAGTGGAGTTGAGATAAATTTAGAATCAATAATTGGTTTAAGTGAATCGATTGATTTACAACTATGGGATTTAGCAGGACAGCAACAATATCGGGATGTAGTAAAGCAATTTTTTATAGGAACAGATGAAGCAATTGTCGTTGGAGATCTTTCAAGAATTTCAACTGTTGAAAAGGTGATTGACTGGATCGATCAAATAAATAAACAAAATATGAAAACAACCAGATTTATTATTGTTGGAAGTAAACTAGATCTTATTACTGGTTTTGAGGGCTCATTAGAAGTGAAAATAAGGGAGATCCTCTTCAAATTAAAAGATCAGTTGAACATCAATGAAGAAATTATATTCATAGAAACCTCATCTCTAGATAATCGTAATATTACTGAAGTTTTTGAACTAGCGATTTTAAGAAATATTCTTAGCTTGAATAGATGAAATAAAGGATGAAAAGTTCATGTTAATACACTTCTCAATTGTAAAGAAAGGAGGGCTTGAAATCTATTCTTATGATACTGTAACTCCATATGATCATTTGGTAAATAAGAAGTTATTATCTGGATTTCTAACAGCAATTCAATTATATTCAGAAACTATGGGCACGACACTAAAACAAATTCAATTTAATGATTTTATACTATATTTTAAATCATATGGAGATTTTTCATTTCGGATAATGGTAATAGAAAAGGTAAACCCTGATGTTTTTGAAAATATTTGTAATACTCTTTCAAAGGAATTATTTACAATCATTTCAGACACGGTAGAGGAAAATTTGCCTAATAAAAACGATATCGAGAGGATTATCTATCCAATTTTATCTCCATTTTATTTTAATATTTCAGATGAAAGTGAACTAGTAGAGAAACTTAAACTCGCAACAATTTCTAAGATTGCGCTTGTTGGTTTAGCAAAAGCGGGAAAAACGTCAATTAAAAGACTATTTTTTGAAAATTGGTCTAAAAAAATGCTCAAAGACATCAAACCTACAACAAGAATTGATATTTCACTTAAATTTCTTGATTTTCTGAACCATAAAATTTCGATCCACGATTTTGGAGGACAACATACATATCGTAAGGAATACCTCCAACGTGAGGAAATTTGGCAAGGAATTTCATCACTAATTTTTGTATTGGATTTACAGAACCCATCCGCTTTTCATTTAGCAAAAAAGTATCTTTCAAGAATATGGGAAATCGTGGACAGAGTGAATTCAAACCATCCTCGTCTTTCTATTTTCCTTCATAAATATGATCTTGCTATTCGAGATAAATTAACTGAAAATATCAAGGATTCTTTGCACATTTTTGACGAGTTCACAAATGTTGCTACTTTTTATTTAACAACAGTAGATGATACCAGTAGTAATATAGCATTAATTAAATCTCTTTATTTTTCATTACCTGAAGCAATTCTAAAAAGACTTCTTGAGGAAGAATTATTAGATTACTTTGAAACAATAATCCTTCCAAAATATTCAGGTTTCTCATATGATGAAAGTTTTATGGACAATTTTAAAACGAATAAACCCCAATTATTGAAAAATGCCCAGGTACATGGTATGAGTACAGGATTTTTGTTACAAAAGTCCTGGTTGGACGCATTGATGGGGGATTGGACACCAAGACAACGATTGTTATCTACTAAATCACTTAAGGTTAAAAAAAAGGATAATTCCCTTTTTATCACAATTCCAAATTGGACAGATAAAGATATTCCAAAAGAACTTACTAATACTTTATTGGATGGAATATTAGCTGGAATTTTAAAAACCTTTCAATTGTCTGAACCAAGAAGAGTTTCTGAAACAGAATACTCAACCACTTGGAAAGTTCAGTTTTAATATATTCTAAACGATCAGGACAAATGAAGAATCTATTGAAGCACAATTGATTAAATGTAATTAGATACTTTACCTAGCTTTGCACAATTTTTTGCATACTCTTTTTTTATCTAAAAGCCTCCGTTAATTACATGATCAATCAAAAAAGGAATTATTCGTTATGTTAATCCGTTTCTCAGTAGTCGTTGAAGGGGGGATAGAAGTCTTTTCTTACGAATCCCAAAATGCTTCTTTAACTGAACAAGATCCTCAATTAGTAGCGGGTTTTATGATGGCGATTCAATCTTTTTCTGAAACTATTCAGAATCCGATCCGGCAAATTCAATTTGCGAATATGATGTTATATATCCGTACATATGGAGATTTTGGTCTACAACTACTATTTGAGGAACAAGTAGATACAAAAAAGGTTGAACACTATTTTGAAGCATTGAGTAAGCTGGTTTATCCTTTGTTGGAAAATCAAAAAAAGGGGGAATATCCAGATAAAGAAATTTTTCAAGAGAAACTATTTCCTATGCTAAATCATTTTAAAGATAACCCATTAGATGGAACAGAATTAGAGAACCTCGCAACTCAAAAAACACATACAAAAATTGCTATAGTAGGTCTAGGACAGGCAGGAAAAACGTCATTAAAAAACCGTTTTTTTTAAAAGTGGTCAAAAGATATGATAAAAGAAATTAAACCGACCATAGGGGTAGAAACAAAGCCAAAATTTCTAGAATTTTTAAAACAGCAATTTTTAATCATGGATTTTGGAGGACAACAAGTATTCAGGCAAAAATACTTGATAGAAACGAAGAGATGGGAAAATCTATCCGTTCTGATTTTTGTCATCGATATTCAAGATATTGGATCTTTTGAGAGCGCAAGTGAATATTTATGCGATATTTGGAATGTGATAAAGAAAGTGAATTCCAAAGATCCAAAATTATCAATTTTCTTCCACAAATGTGATATAAATATCAGGAAAGGTTTGAATGAAAACATTAAAAAAAGTATGAGCTATTTAACAGACTTTGTATCTTTTGCATCCTTTCATCTAACAACGATAGAAGATAATAGTGGTTTTTTGGCTATAATCAAGACCCTGTATTTTTCACTACCAGAAGTACTTCTTCGACGTTTACTGGAAGATAAATTTCTTCTATTTTTCGAAAAAGAAGTCTTACCAAAATATACTTACTTAGTTAATGAGGATCATTTCATTGATTTATTCCTGAAATACAAGGATGAAATTCGAGAGCATGCAGTAAAAATTGGGTTTGGTTATGGACAATCTCTTCAAGAATCGTGGTTAACATATCTTATTGGAGAATGGACTCCTGATTATCGATTATTGAGTTCGAAAACACTTGCAGTAAGCCGTGAAGGTCAATATTTCTATATTACAATACCTGATTGGTCTGATCAGGATCTCCCGCACGATCTTACAACTACTTTACTTGATGGGCTATTAGAAGGAATGACAAAAACTTTTTATTTAGATCCACCAGAAATTACGAAAACCAGTGGAGTTTTTACCACCTGGAAGATCACTTTGTAATTACACTTCAGAGACCATATCAATGTTTTTTCCCTCCTAACTAGATGATTGAATGTTTAGTTGCTTTGATTTCCCTTTACCTGTGTTTCGGTTAATTTCTTGCCAATCATTTCTAATAGTACTTCTTCCTTAAACGGTTTGGTAATATAATCATCAATTCCAAGAATTCTAGCGAAACGTATGTCATCTGGTGTCGCAAGAGCTGATAGGAATAGAAGTGGAATTTCTTTCCATTTTGGGTCATTAGAAATCACTTGATAAAACTCATGTCCATCCATCTCTGGCATCATGATATCACTAATAATAAGGTCAGGGAGGGTTTGGTTCTCTATTAGAATTTTTATCGCTTCCTTTCCATTGATAGCGGTAGTTACTTTAAAATTATTCGCTTCTAAAGTGATTTGAATATTAAATAACACATCAGGGTTATCTTCAACTACTAATATTACGCGTTTCATTTTTTCTACTTCCTTTATGTTCGTATATGGTTTCCCACTTATATTTTAACATCTAATTTTTCGATTTTCTCCTTTGATAGTCTAGGTATAAATAAAAAAACAGATGTTCCTTCACCAAATTTGCTTTCGACAAATATATCTCCATCATGTAGTTTTATTAATTCTTTAGCTATTCCTAATCCTAATCCTGATCCTGAAACATTATTAACAAGTGTTGACCTAAAGAAGCGATTAAATAACTTTGGTAAATCCTCTTCATGTATTCCAACCCCTGTATCAGTGAATTTCAATAGAATTCCTTCAATACTCTGAGGGTTATATGGCCCAAAATATGATTCAATGGCCTCTACCGAAATGGAATCACCTTCATTAGAATACTTTAAAGAATTATCTAGAATAATTCTAAAAATTTGAGCGATTCTTTTTGGATCCCCTATCAATGTAGAATGAGTATTCACAGTAGTACTTACTTGAATATTCTTTAACTTACGCCGAGGTTCCAATTGGTCAATAACTTCCGTTAAAACTAAGTTGGGTGAATATTCTTGCCAGTTGAATTTTAACTTTCTTTCATCAATCCGAGAAATTAACAAGAGATCCTCAATTAACTCATGCAAAAGCTGGGCATTCCTTGAAATTGATGAGATAAGCTTCGTTTGAGTCTCTTCAGGTAATCTTTTCCCATATCGTTCGTAATTACTTATAGATTGGTTTATTACAGTGATAGGAGTTCTTAGTTCATGAGAAACGGTCGAAATGAATCGCTTTCTCATGTTATCAAACTCGATAAACCGTGTGACATCTCGAAATTCAATTATTGTTTCAAATGGGCTTACTACAGGAAAATTACCTCCTCCTGAAACAAACTGAAGATACATACCCTTCTTCGGTTTTATAGTAATCTCTTTTGATTCATACGATATAAATAAGTCTCTAATTGCATCAAAAATAGGATTTCCTGTACTCAACACAAAATTTGTCCCTTCAGGTACCTCTTTATTAAAAATTTTATAAAAAAAATTCTTTGCTGTATCATTTACTATAGTAGCTTTGCCCTCAGTATCAAGGACTAGAACTCCATCCTTGATTGTATTCAAGATTAATTCGATTCTCTTTTTTTCTGATAGTAAATCTTTCGTTTTCCGGGCAACCTGTTCTTTTAAATAATCTCTTGATCTTGACAATGTTTCTTCCGTTTTTTTACGATAAATTGATGTTCCTAAAATATCAGCTAAGATTCTTAATGTTCTTAATTCTTTTTCCTCCCAAATATAATAGCTGGTTAAGTTAATTATCACAAGGGCACCTGCGAGATATTCTGGTGTAAAAATTGGTATTCCGATTAATGATTCAATCTCATACTCTTCTATGAAATTTTTCTCGACACCAGCGTCATCAGGGTAATTGAAATCACAATTAAGAATTATTTCATGTCCATTCTGTAATTCCTGTTTTAACCAAGGTAAATCTCGAATAGGGAACTCTTTATGCTCATATTTTTTCTTAGAACATCGTTCAGAGTTCCATGCAAAAACCATAATCTCATCGTTAACTGGTTCATCAAATATACAAACTGCAATACTATCGACCATAAAATCATGATA
>JAUUVJ010000062.1 GCA_030589605.1 Candidatus Hodarchaeota archaeon
ATGTACCGAAAGGTGGAAAAAATTGTTTCCCCTTCACAAATAAATGCATTTCGTACTTCTATTGGAGCAATTACCTTTATAGCTTTGACAATTATTCTGGGAGAGTTCAATGTACTATTTTCATTCCCAATTTTTCTTATGTTTGTACTTTTATTTGGTATTCTTTTTAGTCAAATTATCGGTGATACTGCTTATTTTAAATCCCAAAAACACCTTGGTACAACAATAGCTCTAAGTGTTTCTATGTCATTCCCTATTTTTACCTTTTTCTTTTCAGCCCTTCTTCTTAAAACTCATATTCCAAATATTTTTTTTGTATCTACCTTTTTAGTGGCTATTGGTGTTTTGATAATTCATAAGAATAAACCTATTGAGAATTCAATAGACGAACACTCTAGTAATGGCGATTTAGATAATCGTGAAGATAAAAAAATCCTTTATA
Organism: Candidatus Hodarchaeota archaeon; assembly: GCA_030589605.1. Classification (GTDB taxonomy): domain Archaea; phylum Asgardarchaeota; class Heimdallarchaeia; order Hodarchaeales; family Hodarchaeaceae; genus Hodarchaeum. Next base: position 443 of record JAUUVJ010000062.1, read on the forward strand.
TTCTTATAGGTCTTCTTGCAGCTATTGCTTGGGCTATTGGGATTGTATTTACTGAATTCTCTTTGAATGAGGTTGCTGTTTTTACTGGAAATGAAGAATCAAGTACGATCATTGCTAATGCATTTCGTTTTCCATTTGCAGCTATTGTCTTATTATTTATGTCAATCGACAAAGAAAACAAGAATTATCAGTATGTTAGATCTTGGGAGGCTAAGATTTGGAAATGGTTGTTCCTTGGCGCGATTTTAGGAACATCTATTGGTGCTTTACTTTATTTTGAGGCAACTAGGGTAGCTGGGGCAGCTTTTTTATCCGTTATTTGGATATCTAGTCCACTATTCTCGTTACCGATCTCTTGGCTTCTGAACAAAGAGAAAATAAGTTTAAATGGATTTATTGGTATTATAATTACAACAATTGGAGTAATACTTGTTCTCATAGTACCGACTATCTGATGGTAAATACTATCTACAAACGATCGAGAACATGTATAATAGATATTATAATAAATTTTAATGAAAACGTTTTTCCCATTCATTTCTAGAAATAATTTTTTTGACATCAGTTAAATGGTCTGTTGCTAAAATTCCAAACAAATGATCAATTTCATGTTGAACAAGCTCGGAAAGATCATTTTCAAACTCTCTTTTGATTTCTTTACCAAATTCATCTTTATATTTGACTTCGATCTTTCTATGACGTTCAATCTCCACAAAAAACGCGACATCAAAACTGAAACAACTATCCCAAACCTGAAATGTCTCTTCGCTTTTATATAAAATCTTTGGATTAATCATTATGAACGATTCAGAGGGTAATCCAAAGTAAATAATTTTTTTCAAATATCCTATTTGGGGAGCAGCAAGTCCTCTTCCAATATTTTTAGTTTTCTGTAGAAATTCTAGTGTATCTTTCAAATCTAAAGAGATATCTTTAACTTCTTTCCCCATTTCTATGATATCAGAAGATTTTTGCCTTAATTCTGGATTTCCGATCATCAAAACTTCTTTTACTGGCATTTAAAGAATAGATTCTTAATATTCAATATGAATATTTCGGTTTGAAATTTGAATTGTCTTCTGATAAACAATCTCGTTATTGTATTGAAATAGATCATTCAATTATTTATCTATTCTAGGCATTAATCCTCTAAGATAAGCGGCAGTTATAGTCAATAATACTAATCCCAGGTTGATAGTCCAATTCTGGAATTGATTTTCCATTATTAGAAAGAGGAAACAACAACCTACTGGTAATAAGCAGTTGGATAACAATTTTAATGGTGTTTTTACATTTTTAATTATAAAATACCTAACAATAATTGGCATAAAGCATAAGGGCGTCATTATTACTAAAATAGATAGCGTTATTTCATTTATTCCATATACAATATACATCGTTGCGATAATGATTGAAATTATTGTGCCAATTAAAAGTCCGTAACAGCCAGTGCAAAAATATTTGTTGTGTCCAATCTTAAATTCATGTCCATTCTCCCTAAGCTGTTTAGGATGATGAGAATGATTTATTGTAAATAACCCTACTTTTGTAGTAAGTACGTTTTTTATATCTTTATTAACATTTTTGCAGGTATGGTGTTGTTTATTTGATAATCGTACACCTGAAAGACCAACTGCTAAGCAACCTGATCCGATTAAGGTTATATATAATGGTCCTTTAGAATCAAAGGCTTGAAAAAAACCTAGAATAATCGTCCCGATCAATGCTAGAAAAATCGAACCTAAAAGCGGAAGTATTATCCCAGACGGCATTATAGAACAGGTGAATGTTCCACAATCCCCTGAACCACCTGAACTTGCACACACTGCGCAACAAGCTAGCTGACAACAAGCTAGTTGACCTTCTTCCTCCTGGCAGGTATTTTGACAATTTTCTGAACTGGCTTGGTTACAACTTTCATTGAGAGATTCATTACAGGAAGTAGAACACGAATCAGAACAATCCTGACCGCAATTGGAATCGATTTGATCAATCGGTGACATTATTTTTCACTATAACTCCATGTTTTTGATAACGAAATCTCTTTTGTTATTCTCTCTCTTATAAGTTTTTGTAGCAACTGAGGAATAAGATGATCTTTTTCATCTGGTTCAATATGTCTTGTTTAGTTCAAATTAACATCTAAATTAAGACCAAAATTAACTAATCAAAATGAAATCTAATTAAATTTAATTTTTCAATGAATTTAATATCAGAAAAAAGAATTGAGTGTAGTTGCAACATCATTTGCCATAAATATCACTGATTAATGAATAATTCTTCTTGCTTTAATTTTTCGTTAAAAAAATAATATGGCCAAACAAAATCCTCTTTTGGATGTATTGAAAATTAAGAAATATACTAATTGTAGTAAAATTATTAGGTTTTCAATCACACTGATGATTATCAAGGTTTAAACCCGTCATTGACTCTATGTCTTTTTTTACTTGATCTGGGCTGAAAAATTGAATACCAGTAATCCCTATTTGTCTCGCTGCAATAACGTTCTCTTCCCGATCATCCACAAAAATTATTTCATCAGCATTAAACCCGATTCGATTAATGCTTAGCAAGTAAATTTCCTTTTCAGGTTTCCTCAATCCCTCCAAACAAGAATAAATTATTTCATCAAACATACTAAAGTCTTTATCTTGAAAAAACTCAACTACTGGTATCTCGGTATTTGAAAGTATGCCTATTTTCAAATCACATTTTTTTAACATAGTAATTAAGGAAAACATTTCCTTTTTGGGAGAATAAGCTTCTTCAATTGCTCTCTTCCATATCGAAACCCCGAATTCCTGCTGGTTCCAAGTGTTTTTTGTCACTCTTTTCCATAGTTCGTTTTCAGAAATAAGTCCTTTTTGGAAATCTGCTATATATGGGGAACTTCGGTCTACGAGAGCTCTTTCTGAAATGTCTAACGCGTTTGAAATAAACATTTTCATCTTAGACGCAGGATTCTCTATTAAAACTCCTCCTAAATCAAAAATAACTGCTTTTATCAAGTTGAAACCTTCATATATCAACCATTACGGTCATTTCCATTTCCCCTTGTTTGGCCATTATTATTTTTATTCTTCGAAAAATAATTTTTATTTTAAATCACCTTTTTAATTATCAGCCGATTCGCAGCCTTCAGTAAGGCCCCTCAATACGATAAATAGTGAAAATTCTTAACTCTATCTAGTCCTTAAGAATACCTTTTTGCTTTAAAATCTCTCTTGTTAAAAAAATGAACGCATCACGAACATTGGAGTCTTCGAGTGCAGATGTTTCAAGATATTTTATAGGTTTAAATTCCGGAATAACGTTATCTTCTAAGTTGGCATAATCAATAGCAATTTGATCATCTAGATCGGATTTATTGCCAATGAGCATTATTGGAATATTGCCTGATCGTTCATCGATCTGTTTTTTCCATTCTGCTAGCTCATCTAAGGTCTCACTTCGAGTAAGGTCAAACACTAGTAGAGCGCCATGAGCATTCCTGAAAAAAACATCCCTTAATGTCTGAAATCTGCGTTGTCCGGCTACATCATAAATTAAAAGATCCACAAGCATATCATCCAATTCAATTAAACGATTACTAGGATCCATTCCAACGGTAAGCAAATAATTAAATTCGAATTTATCTTTAACATATCTCCTGACCAGTGAGGTTTTGCCTACAGCACCAGCACCACAGACTATAAGTTTTAAGTGGTACTTTGCTTTCTTTTTTTCGTTGTTGCTCATGGTTATCCCATTCTATAGAAGTACTCTTTCCTGAAATTAGTTGCTTCCTAGCCCTGAAGTGTCAAGTTGTGATTTTATGCATAGATAAAAAAGATTAATGATTTAAAGCTGATAACAATACAAACTACGAACCTATATAAAAGATGAATTATTTTCTAAAATAAACATCTAGTTTATTTTGGAGTAACATTCTATGTCCTCAGTTACAACAGACACCAAAAGGATTCCTTGGAAATTTTTCCTTAAAAGCCAACTTCTTAAATTGTTTGGCTTTTTAGTGTTAGCAATACTCGTCATCGTTGTCATGATTGTGTCTGCAGACATTGATCTTGAAACTGCTACATCGGCAGATCCAATATATCTCTTTGCGGTAGCTCTTTCTAGTATATGCTTTATACTAGTTCTTCTTGGTTTTTCGAAAATTATTCTGTTTGACATGGCAGCTGAATTCGGATTGCGAGATGAAAACACGCAAAAAATGAAGTATAATGTACGCTTTTTTTTGTTTGCATCTCTTGCATTATCATTCTGTTCTGCTATTTACTTATTATTGGATGTTTTTCTTCAAGAAACATATCTAGAACTCCTTCCTGTTTTATTAATGGATTGGGTTCTCGTTTCTACTGGCGCAACCATCCCTGGATTGACTAACCTTGTTGGTAGAGAATTTTACCAAACTGCTAGAAATATCTATTTTGATTTCTTCTTTCTGGTGATTATTACATTTTCAGTTTTAGTATTTCTAGCTATATTGACTTCACTAGGAAGAAAGAGAGTTATTTCTCGTTTCCAAAAGGAAGAAGTTGTAGATGAGGAAGAGGAAAATAAAACGTTATATAAACTTCTAGTTTGGTTTGCTATTCCAATTATCAATTCATTCCTTCTTACTTTATTCAATACTTCTGTAGGTCCGATTTTTATAATCATTTTTTTTCTCTTGTTTATCTGGTGGTTCTATCAGTTAATAAAGGTTATTTTCCTTATTTTTTGGCGAGGATTCAAAATAACTGCATTTATCACCAGTGTAAACGCTTTACTTATTATTCCACTAGTTGCAATACTATATCTTTTGCCAGTAGTTTCATGGACGATATGGGATATTTTTGATCAACTTCGGGAGACTACCATAACTCTAGAATTAGATCAGCTTATTCAGGCTGCATTAATCGGTCTACAATCAAATTATAATGATTTTCTAAGAATTATTCAATTGGATTATGTATTTATTACAATTATTGCAACTTTCATTGTTGGTTTTGCTGAAGGATTTGCTTTAATCGCAATATTCTCTGCTATAACAAGAGGAGTTGAAGTTGCACGAACAGGTCGAGTTCTAGTTAAATCACCACCGAGAGTAGCTGTCTTCACCAAATATCTGGTTATGTTATCTATATGGCTAGGAATATTTTGGGATAGTTTTATACAAGTATGGAATATGATTATTGATAATTTGAATATCCAACTACCTCGAATCGAAATTCCTTCATTTTTCTATACTATCTATAATGAAGTTATCATTCCATTATCAGATTCTTTGGAACAATTCATTCCCACACTTAAATATATCCCAATACTCATCATTCCATTGTATTTTATCTTAGCAGGTGCTTTTAAATTTCTAAGTGTGACGATAATAACTCCTAGAGTAAAAGATAATCTATCTACATTCTTTTTACTTATATCTACGGCCTTTGTATTAATTATTACGAATATTCTTGGGGATATTCTCGAAATCCAGAGAGCTCCTGGTTTTGTAGGAATTCATGATGCACCACTTCAAAGTTTTAATGTTCTATCAGAATTGATATTATGGGTCGTCGGCTGGTTCGAATACATTGAATCAATCGCTTTCTACTGTGGATTAGGATTTGGTATTTACTGGGTAACTTACAGCTTTATCAAGAAGCGAAAAGAAAAGAAAGCTGAATTCGCCCCTAAGGAATCTAAAGAACCTGAAGAATCGAAAATACCAAAAAAGCCCGTTAATGTTCTTGAGGACAGAGTAGAATTAAGCGATAGAAAAAGTACTGTATCCATTGAATCAATAATAGAAACAATGAAACCAAAAGTTGAACCCGCAAAACCTATAGAAGAGAAAGATGAATCAGAAACCAAACGCTAACAATGAACCGAATATTCTTCAGACAAATGATATTTGAATAAATTCACAAAATGTCTGTATTTTCTGAAAGAGTAAGTACTAGTTAGTCACTTCTGTTAATAGTGAATATGAATCAAGGAATAAAATTCTCTTGAGATTGCCTGGTATATCAAAAGATCAGATGATCGAAGTAGATCGAATACTGATGGAGGAATACAATGTTCCAGTAGAACTGATGATGGAACATGCTGGATTAAATCTAGCGCGTTTATCTACAATTAAAACAGAAGATGCTAATACATTATTTCAGGTCATCGCGGGTTCAGGAAATAATGGTGGTGGTGGGATTGTTGCTGCTCGTAGATTGGCTTCATGGGGAAGAGAAGTTGAAATTTATTTCCCGAAAGGGAAAAGGGCTCTTTATGATACCCCACGTAGGCAATCTATTCGTGCACAGAAAATAGGAGTTCCTTTGTTTGATGGACTACCTTCAAGGACAAAAAAAGATTGTTTAATTCTGGATTGTTATATTGGGTATGGATATAAAAACCGAAAAGATGAGATTTCTAGTACAGTTTTCTCCTTTCTTCAAAATAGCAATAAAATAATATCTCTTGATGTTCCATCAGGTCTAGATATTACCTCAGGTGAGAATATTGGTAATTTTGAACCATTAGCAACATTAACGATTGCTTTTATCAAAAAGGGTCTTATGACAACGAAAAATCAATTCATCGGTGAATTATGGATTACTGATATCGGGGTTCCTAGTAAGGTGTATCAAAATAAAATTGGAATTAATTGGTCTGGTCTCTTTGATAGTAAAGATCTCATGAAATTGGATGAAAAATTCCAACAAGACTCTCTCCATAGAGTAATAATAGAAAAAAATTTGAATAAGAATCAATTTTTCTGGTGGATAAAAGAATAGGCCTTATTCCAGAGAATCGAGTTATTAACTTAGTAAAAAGAAGGGACAGAAATATTTCATTCTTGTCCAACTGATTTAATGAAAATCCTAAGTTTCGAGAATTCATCTCGTTCTTTTTCTTCTAACGATAACATTATTTGTTTGATTTGATCGTTGAGCTCTGGGATGAGTATTTTTTCTAGGGCATTAAAACGATGTCTGGTTTTGCGGATTTCTCTGCCTAATTCTATAACAGCCATTTCCTGAGACGCAAAATCGATTAGTACTTCTAATTGCTGTCTAAATTGATCAATCGTTTTATCAATTAGCTCTGAGGATGCAATTGTAGGTTTTACATCTTCTTTAGTTTTAAGTTCTACCGCAGGTACAACTATCCCCATTACATTATCTGATTTCACTTCTATTGACAAAGTATTTGTTGCAGCCATTGCTGCTAGTGCAAGGTTTTTTCTATCTATAGCTCTCGAGAGGGATAGAGATTTTCTTGCTTCAACACCAAGAAGTGACAGCTTTTGTCTTGTCCGATAAAGTTGAACCACTTGTTTGGAATAAGCTTCAATAAGAGCACCAATTCTATCTTCTAGAAGTTCTTTTCCTGTATCCGCTATATTTAATTGAGCCTTTCTGTCTTGAAGCTCAATTCTAGTTTTCTTAAGTTGTTCTGATGACACCTAACTAAGCCTCTGTCGGATAATATTTATCAATAAATTTCTTAGAGATTCGATTTAAATCCGTCTTAGGGATTACTGTGAGGGTTTCCCATCCTATAGTAAGTGTTTCTTCTATTGTTCGTCGTGTATCTCCTTGGTTAATGAATTTACTCTCAAATATATCCGCAAATTTAAGGTATTGACGATCACGGTCATTTAAAGAGTCTTCACCTGCTATTGAAGCGAGTTGTCTCAATTTCATTCCTCTAGAGTAACTAGCGAACAATTGATTTGCTAAGTTTGCGTGGTCTTCTCGTGTTTTACCTACTCCTATACCCTCATTCATTAATCTTGAAAGAGAAGGAATTGGATTCATTGGAGGAGAGATATCCCTTTTTAAATGTGGTCGGCTCATAAGTAACTGCCCTTCTGTAATATAACCAGTTAAATCAGGTACTGGATGGGTTATATCATCGTTTGGCAATGTTACAATTGGAATCATTGTTACACTCCCGGGTTTTCCTTCTACTTTTCCAGCTCTTTCATAAATGGTGGCTAGATCAGTATATAGGTAACCAGGATAACCTCTTCGACCAGGAAATTCTTCTCTGGCTGAGGATATTTCTCTGAGAGCTTCACTATAATTAAGCAAATCATGGAGAAGAATCAAAACATTTCTATCTTTTTCATATGCCAAGTATTCAGCAAAAGTCAATGCAACTCTTGGAGTTAGTATTCTCTCAACAATGCTGTCCATTGTATAATTCGAGAAGAAAGCTATATTTGCACCTGATGCTTCTTCGAATTTTAATCGGAAGTACCTTCCTTCTCTTTCAGTAATTCCCATTGCTACAAAAATAACATCGAGTTCTTGTTCTTCTGCTAATACCCGTGAATTAACTGCAATGCTTGCAGCTACTTCGGATGTCGGCATTCCGCTAAGAGTAAATATTGGGAGTTTTTGCCCTTGAACCAATGAGTTTAAACCATCTATGACAGATAATCCTGTTTCTATGAAATCTTCTGGATTTGTTCTTCTCACGGGATTCATTGGAGCGCCTGTAATTGGTAGTCTCTTTTCAACGAAAAGTGGACCTAAATCGTCAATAGGTTGTCCAAGGCCGTTCATTGTACGGCCAATCATCTGTTCTGATAAACCAACTCTAAATACATCTTTTGTAAATTCAACTTCTGTTTCAACTCTCTCCATAGAATGTGTTCCTTCAAAAACCTGAACAATTGTTGCGTTTTCATCAGCTTGAAGAACCTGCCCTTTTCGTACTTGGCCATCAGGCATATAAATATTAACAATTTCTTCATAAGAAACATTAAATATTGACTTCAAAAATATAAGAGTACCTTGAATTGAATCAATCGTTTTATAGCGAAAAGTGGGTGATGTTTCTGGGTTCATTGTTCATCCTCCATTAGAATTTTAATTCCTTCACTCTTGAAGGAAGTTGATCGGTGAATTCTTTAATACCATCAATGTTCAATTCCTTTAACCGTTTAATATCTTCGATTAACTGTTCCTCATACAATGGATCAACTAACAGTCCTTCTTTTTGTACACGCTCTTCAATAAGTTCGTGGGCCAGAAGAATCGCTTTTGCCATTCTATAAGATTTCTGAGCAGAACTAAAGGCATCCTCATCAGAAAAAGCATTTTGTTGAAGAAATCCTTCACGAATTAGTTCTGCAGTTAGTAACAATCCTTTTTGAGTCTCTGAAAGGGTATCTTTCCCTATTAATCTTACGATACGTTCTAATTCTTCTTCTTCTTGAAGAATAGTTGAAATTCTAGTTCTATATTCGTGCCAATCAGGAGCGACTTCTTTTTTAAGATATTCGGCTATTTCTCGGACATTTTGACTATAAGAAATTCTCCATGAAATAGCAGGGAAATGTCTACTCCTTGCAAGATCTGTATCCAGAGCCCATAAAGTTGTAGTAAATCTCATGGTATATTGGGTTACAGGTTCTGAAAAGTCACCTCCTTGTGGGGAAACAGCTCCAATTATAGTTATGCTTCCTTCTAATCCACTTAGAGTTATACATCTTCCTGATCTTTCATAAAACTGTCCTATTAATTTTGGGAGATAGCTTGGGAATCCTTCTTCTCCTGGTATTTCCCCTAATCTTCCTGAGATTTCTCGTAAAGCTTCAGCCCAACGAGATGTTGAATCAGCCATTACCGATACGGTGTAACCCATATCTCGATAATATTCTGCGATGCTAACCCCCATGTAAATACTAGCTTCTCTAGCTGCAACTGGCATGTTTGAAGTATTAGCAATAATAGATGTTCGATCTATCATCAACCTTCCTGTAGTAGGGTCTGTTAACTTTAAAAAACTGTGTAGAGCATCTGCAGCTTCATTTCCACGTTCGCCGCATAAGGTCATTTGCATAATTTGAGTAGAAGCGAATTTTGCTAAAGTTCTATTGAGAACAGTTTTTCCTGTGCCAAATCCTCCAGGTATCATAGCAGAACCACCTTCAACAAGAGGATATAGAAAATCTAGAATTCGTTGTCCAGTTAAAAATGGTTTATTACTAAGAATTCTTGATTTAAATGGTCTTGGTTCTCTTACAGGCCAATCATGATAAAATGGGAGTTCCAGATCCTGGGAAGGATTGGTGATTCGTGCTAGGTTATCAGAAACGACATATTTTCCTTCAGATGCTAATTCTTTCAATTCTCCATGGACATTCGGAGGGACTAAGATCCTATTTTCAACTGTTTCAGTTTCCTGAATCCTTCCTAAAATTTCACCTCCTTGGAGCTTTGTTCCAAGAGTCATATTTGATTCAGGTATAAAAAACCATTTTTTTTTCAAATCTAGAGGACTTGTTTTTTCACCTTTTCCAATAAATGATCCTTCAAGTAAATCTAAAGGTCTTTGAATACCATCATATACTGTTGACATTACACCAGGCCCTAATCTAACTGTTAAAGGTTTATCTATAGCGTATACTGGTTCTTTTATTCCTAGACCTGAAGTTTCTTCGTAAACTTGGATGATACTGACGTCTCCACGTATTTGAATAATCTCACCTAGTAACTTTTCTTCCCCTACTTCAACAATATAGTTTTTCTTTGGTTTTTTTAAACCGTAAACGAATACAACTGGCCCTGCTATTCTTTTTATTATTCCAGGCATTATTTAGAGCTTCCATAAACTGCTGTTTTCTTTTCTAATTAGTAATTATTTATCTTTTTCGACTTTGACTATCACACCAGCGGTGCTTAGTGTCATTCTTCTTATATAATCATCAGTACTTATACCTCTTTCTCGAACTGTTTGCATAGAGAGTATAAGTGGTCTACCACGTTTTTTAACACCTTCTAGAAAACGTGGGTTTAATTTTTCATAAAATTCTTCATCTATTCCAATTAATCCTATATTTTCGTCTTTTAATGCATTTCGAATATGTTCAAAAGCTTCTGTTCCATCTTCAGTTTCAACAACATCTGCACCTGCAAGGCGATATCCAATCGCTAAATTTGGATGAGTAATTATTAAAAGGGAATTAGGCAAAGATTAACCTCCTTGAAATCTCATCTTGAGTGTAATTGTTTAAACCATGGGCAAGAATTCTTAAATTACGAGCTTCAGTGGTTATTTGCCAAACATATGCAAGTCCTAAGTTGAATGAGTGCCTCAGAAATCTCTTTCGTGTTTGTGAGGTATAATATTTTTTTTCAATCTCTTCAACATACTTTTGCATAGTTCTTGAGCTTTCAGTTTCTCCAATCATCTGTTGAATAATTTCTTTATACGATGTCCTTAGAAGAACCGATTGTAATGCTCTCACATCTTTATTTCTAACTGCAATTTCTATTTCTTCTGGAGTGATGATTGCTTTTCCTGGGAAGATCATTAATGAAAAATCAGGTACATCAAATGTTGTACCTCTTGCTATTTTACCAAGATAATTGAGAATTGTTTTTGCATTTTGAAATTCTCTTTCCTCTTTCACTGATTTTTTCATTATAGGCATTATCTTTCGATCTTTAATGTTTTTAACTCCTTTTCTAAGTTGATTCTGATAAAATAAGTTAAAAATTCCGTCTATTGTTTCAAAATCATTAGGAAGAACATTTTTATCAATAAGCTGTCTCACAACATGAGCAAGTGGATTCAATATTGATTCTAAATAGCTTAAAGCTTCATTGAGGTCAGAACAATTGGTAAGATAGGTAAGTTCACTTTGATTAAGATCACCAAGTGGGATAAAGTATGGTTGATATTCTATTTGCTTAAGAATACTACGGATTGCCAATTGAACATTAACTAATTCCCATTTTAAGCTCAACAATTTAAATCCACGTTTAAAAGGTCCACCAGAAAGTCGTAATGTCTTTTTAACACGCTCTGAGAGCACAATGTTAATTGCACTATCAATAGCGGTAAGTGGATCTTCAAGAAGCAATCTTTCTTCCAGAACTGTTTTGTAAGTTGGCAAATTCCTTAGATCAGAAATTAATGTATGGACATCTGTGGAAGTTAACAGTCGTTGATAATCCTCATTTTTTAAGAGACGACTTCTCATTCCATAAAATCTTGCAGCAATAAATCCTTGATTTGTTGAACCTGCCAATAAAGCACTTCCAAGCTATTTTGTATTATTGATTATCCTTTGGATAACAGTTGGCTCATAATCTGTTGTGTTTGCCATGGTGATTCTTTTAAATCATTCCATAGACCTTGAGAAGCTATGATTATTAAATCTTCTTTATTCTTAGCGAATCGTGACTCTAAAGTGTTTTCAATATCGATTGGGAGATCTAATCGTTTAACAAGAACACCCACGCGATCAAGATCAGGGATCACACTCTGAATTACACCTGATACTGTTTTGAAGTTCTTTGCATCACA
>JAUUVJ010000280.1 GCA_030589605.1 Candidatus Hodarchaeota archaeon
AAAATGCAACAGGCCAGTTTGCTAAACTAGTTCAAAAAGAGATAGGGTTTTCAATGGATTCCAATCGTGTTAAGATGTTTCTAAAATATAACGGGGCTAGTTACTCGGTTGAAGAGATCATGGAGTATATAAGGAAAATGGAGGTACTATAAATGACAGAATCGGATAAATTTGATATAGAGAATACTGATATTGCTTGGTGTCCTGGATGTGGAAATTTTGGTATATTAAGTCTTATGAAAGAAGTATTGATGGAACTTGAATTAAAACCACAAGATGTAGTTTATGTTTCGGGAATAGGCCAAGCAGCAAAGTTTCCTCAATATATTAATGCTCACTATTTTAACAGTTTACATGGAAGATCACTAGCGGTAGCCACAGCTATTAAAGCAGCAAACCCTGAGATGACTGTAATTGCCGAAAGTGGAGATGGGTGTTCATTTGGAGAAGGGGGTAACCACTTTGTTCACAATATTCTTAGAAATCCTAATGTGACAAATTTCACACATAATAATATGATATACGGTTTAACAAAGGGACAAGCCTCTCCTACGAGTATGTATGGCTTTATAACCCCTGTTCAGGTAAGTGGTGTCACTAATGAACCGTTTAATCCACTTGCTCTAGCAATATCGTTGAATGCATCATTTGTTGCTAGAGTCTTTATTGGCCATAGAGAACACGCCAAATCAATTATTAAGGAAGCCATCACACATAAAGGGTATGCTTTAGTAGATATTTTACAACCGTGTGTTACTTTCAACAAATTGAACACTTATAAATGGTTTAAACAAAATACTTACTTTTTAGAGAACCATGATTCTTCAAATCGGAATGATGCCTTCATAAAAGCAACAGAGAAGGATAAATTGCCACTAGGTATATTTTATAAAAATATTAAACCTACATTTGAGGAAAATAATGATGGGTATGTGAACTATAAAGAGCCTCTCTATAAAAGATCTCTTGATGCTGAAAAACTCACAGCATTGATAAATTCAAAGAGAACTTTATAGGTCATTTTTGAATATTAGGATTTTTATCAGCCAAATCGATTAGTAAGTAATACTAATTGATTGGTGAACTACAGTTAGGTATTACACAAAAAAAGTTAGGTAGTTCGAATTTCGAATAATTGAATATATGCATGAGAAATAAACTCAACTTAAATACCAGTATCTTTCGGAATATAATTATTTTATTCTCAGAATGAATAAAAAAATCAATTAAAGTGATTAAAATGGCTAATACAGATGAAAATTTAATGGCTGCTTTTGCAGGCGAAAGTCAAGCAAATCGTAAATATCTTGCATTTGCTAAGAAAGCAGAAAAAGACGGATTTCCCCAGATTGGACGGGTTTTCCGTGCAGCTGCAGCTGCAGAGACTGTTCATGCACATGCACACCTTCGTGTGTATGGTGGTATAAAAACTACTGAAGAAAATGTTAAAGCAGCAATAGAGGGCGAACACTATGAATTTACGAAAATGTATCCTGATTTTTTAGAAATTGCTAAAAAAGAAGGTAAAAAAGCTGCAGAGAGATCCTTCGATTTGGCAAATCAGGTAGAAAAGGTACACCATGAGTTATACTCAAAAGCTCTCGAAGCTGTTCAGGGAGGTAATGATTTACCCGAAAACCAATTTTTTGTATGTGAAGTTTGTGGATATACACATAGGGACATTCCTGACGTTTGTCCAATTTGTGGAGCAAAACATGATAGATTTTTTGAAGTAGAATGATTTTTTTCTATTCCAATTTCTTACTTTTTATTTCCTAGAACCTCTATAATCTTGGTTCATGATCTTGGTTCAACTATTATAATTTAGACGATATATATAAACTCCCAAACAAAATGAACATATTAGATATACAAAAACAATAAACCAACAACAGAAAGAAAGAATGAGGAAAATTCCCTAGTAATTAGAATCCTAAAATGAAGTAACTAGAGGATTACAAATTCTCGAAAAGAATGCAAAAGTAGGCTATTATTCAATCGAAGTAAAATAGAATTAATAGAGAACAGAGGAAGACAAGATAAAGTCCTCGAAATAACGACGGTCAATTATTTATTGAAGATTATTATTAGTTTCACGTAGAAACTCTTCAGTATGTTAACATAAATAATATCTATAATATTACCTAACTTTCCCTCTTTTAATATCAACATATAAGTATCACTAATTATATTTTAATTTTCATACCGACATAAGTACCTATACCCATAGGAGTATCAGTAACTTGTGTGTAAATAAGGGATACCACGTCTGTCTGAGGATTATATCGATGTATAAAATTGTACGACTTAATTAATCGTAGAAACTGCTGTGGAGTTGTAATATTGACATGGTATCTGTTTTCATCAGGAATCTTAGTTATCGGGCATCCGATATAATCTCTCCACTCTTGTAATTTCTCTTGATTTCTCTCATGTCCCCAGTCTGAATCTGTCCAAACAGTCGGTATTTTATAGCAACCTGAATCATTAAAAAGCTGGATGTATAAGTCTGGAGATTCTAGAATAAACTGAGGTAGACTATCTGTTATTTCGTTTATATTAAGGTTGGGGGTTCGTTGATAGATTTTAGAGTCCACTAAATTGGCAATTTCCCAACTTAGTATGTCGGGATTCTCCTCTTTCCAATTTTTATACGGTCTTCTCGAACCATCGCTAAATAAGATAGTAAAAGCTTTACTGAGTCTAATAAGGTCAGAAATCTTTAAATTCTTGAAGGATTCAAAATATAACCCAGGCGTTTTGTCTTCAAAAAAAGCAGTAGCAACAGGATTCCCTATAATAGCATGAAGGGTTTGTAAATCATCCCAATTCCAAAGATTGTCAAAAACACGACAACGTGGGAATTCAAACTTACGTGTATCTTTATTCCAATCCCCGTGATAACTAGCTGTAAAAAAACAAATACGTAAAAATTCAGGACGAATATCATTAAACTTAGGAACGATACCCTCATATGAAGATTTTCGACTTTTGGAATAAGATTTTACTTCCTCGTCACTCAGAGAAACTAATGATTGAATATTTGTATATTCTTCCACTTTTTATTCGACCTCATTTTATTAAAATCAAATTTATTTATAAATACACAAGATTGTCTTGTTAAATATCATTTGAAATAAAAACAGGAATTGCTGTGGTTTGAATTCCAGCTACATCTGACCCCATACTTGGTTCACTTGTAGCGAAAGAGGCATAATGGAGTTTTTCATCTCAAGAGATTTTAAACAATCATTTGTATTGTTTGTTCCAATCATTTCTGTGACAAAACTTTCTATTGCACTGAGAAAACCAGATAACAGAGCCGAATCCTTTGCAAGAAAGCCACACAAACTTGAGAAACATTTACTATATATCGGCAAGCCAGAATCTTGGTAAATAATGATATATTCCAACATTATCGTTCTTCTCTTTATTATTCCTAAGGTCGTCTTTCTGGTATCATCTTCAAGGGTAAATTCTGATCATATTTAGAATCGAAATAAAGTGCACAATAACAATGTCCATATTCTTCAATATCAGCTTGTGCATATCGACAAGGGCAAATAATATCTCGATCAATTTTTGGATCTTCTTGACTATCACGACATGGACAGTTATAGTATCCTAGTCTATTAAAGTTGTCTCGAAGTCCTTCTGCTAAATATAATAAGATATTCTTATTAAAATTCACTTTCCAACCATTACAATCTGAAATTTTCTTTATATAGGCGTTAACGTCTTCTACGTTTTTTTTTCCCTTCAATGATCTAAATCTCCAAATATTACACTATCATCAGAAAATTGGCTTTCTAGTTTATAAGCTTTAAAAGAAGTAAATCCAAATTTTCAAGAGATTGAAGTCTTTTCTTATGATATTTTTTCTTTCCAAGCATCAGGTTCATAACCTGAAATGAAGTCTGATTTATTGACTACAAAAAACGGGAATCTTGGTTTCACACCAAATAAATCTTCAATATCCTTTTTGAGCTCATTTTTTTCATTAACGGGTAATTTATCGATATCTAGATATGAATATCCATATCCTCGTTCATTTAACCATTTTTTTCCTAGTTTGCACCACATGCAGGTTGACAAAGCAAATACAAAGATATTAGCTGTTTGAGGGTTTGAACCATCCACAACAACCACATTTCCAGGGATTTTTAATGAATCTAACGACATAATCAATTACCTCAAGCGTTTTAATAGGCCTCATAGTGATAAATGTATTCGAATATAGTTATTCTTTTAGAGATCATACATTCAAAACAAATTACAAGCCCAACAAATATTTTTGCCCTAATAAAGTAAATCACTAAAAAAACAAACCAAAATGATTTTTAATTATTAATTCTAAGTAGGTTTTGCTTCAATATTTATTGGAGAATACTTAAATCACTAGATTTACTCACCAATGATTATGAATTCGACATGAAATAATATAGGTGTTAAACATGGTTAAATGGGAATGCGAAATATGTGGATATATCTATGACGAGGATATTGAGGGTGTACCATTTGAGGATTTATCTGAAGACTGGGTATGCCCTGAATGTGGTGCATCAAAGGATGAATTTGTGAAATTAGATTGAATTTTGATATTTAATCTCTTTCTATTTTCCTTTTTCCTTGTTTATAATTTCAAAGTAAAAACCAGATATTGAATAATAAATTACAAATATTCCCCTGTTTTTTTTTGATTCAAATCTGAAACTTAAATTAACTCAATAATTTATCGATTAAAGAGAGGATGAGTTACAAAATTGCCAGCTATTGAACTTATTAAAAATATTTACTGGATTGGAGTGAATGATAGGACAACTGATCTTTTTGAGGGAATTTGGCCTATTGATGATGTTGGAGTTTCTTACAACAGCTATTTGATTAAAAGTAATAAAGTAGCACTGATAGATTTAGCTAAAGGTATTAGTACCGATGATTATTTGACCCAAGTGATCTCAGTAGTTGATCCAGCAGAGATTGATTTTATTATCATCAATCATGTTGAACCAGATCATACTGGTTTGATTAAAATAATGTGTAGATTAGCTCCTGATGCGACTTTCGTTGGGACTTCAAAAGCTAAAGATATGATTGAAAATTATTACCAGTTAAAAGCTGGTAAAAATATAAAATGGAAAATCGTTTCAAGTGGTGACGAGATAGACTTAGGCACTACCACTTTAGTCTTTTATGAAGCTCCTTTCGTCCATTGGCCTGAAACTATGGTCACATATGATAAAAATTCACAAATTCTTTTTTCTTGTGACGCTTTTGGTAGCTATGGTGCTCTTGGTGGT
Organism: Candidatus Hodarchaeota archaeon; assembly: GCA_030589605.1. GTDB lineage: Archaea > Asgardarchaeota > Heimdallarchaeia > Hodarchaeales > Hodarchaeaceae > Hodarchaeum. The sequence continues at coordinate 5,301 of JAUUVJ010000280.1, forward strand.
AAAATATTCGATGATGAAGTTTCAGATGAGGAGCTTAACTCTTTCGAAGAAGAAGCATTACGGTACTATGCGAATATTGTAGCAAAATTCTCGAGATTCGTCTTAAAAGCAATTAATGCCATTGAAGGATTAGATATATCAATGATCGCACCAAGTCACGGATTGATTTGGCGAAAGAATCCAAAACGAATTGTAGACTTATATTTGAAATGGGCTAAGTACGAAGAGGATGCTTCAAACTTAGAAGTGGGTATCACTTTAGTTTTTGCATCAATGTACGGAAATACGAATAAAATGATGAATGCTATCGCTCAAGGGATTGGAAAAACTGGAGTCCCATTAAAAATATTTGATGCATCTAGAACACATGTTTCCTACATTCTACCTTATTTATGGAAGTATAAGAGTGTCATCATTGGGTCACCTACCTATGAGGTAAAATTATTTCCACCAATGGCTTATGTTCTCGATATGGCTATTCGGAAGAGGATTTTCAACAGAAAAACTGCTTATTTTGGATCATATGGCTGGAATGATGGAGGAAAAAGAGATTTCATTGCTCTAGCAGACAAATTAAAATGGACAATATTGGATGAATTTGAGTTTATTGGCGGTCCATCAGAAGTAGATTTGA
>JAUUVJ010000032.1 GCA_030589605.1 Candidatus Hodarchaeota archaeon
ATTTACAGTTGTATAACATTTTTTGATTACAATATGAGTTTGACGACATTAGATTAGATATAATTATACTTTCAATCCCTTTGCTTTTTCAATTAGTAGAGATGATGTAGAAATAAGGTATTACAAATTTCAACTCAAATCTCCAAGTTTTAAGTAATCACTGATTACTTAAAGAATATGGAATCTCAATGATTTTATCTCTATAAAAGCTGAATATTCTTAGTAGTGGAGTCTTTGCAGCACTTGCAATCATCCATATGTATGGATGTGGCCAAAAGCGCATATAATAACGGTCTTTCTTTGATGGATAACTATTTGCATTTTTAGGATGAGTATGAAAGAACCCCAGTAGAATTAATCCGTTTTGTTCGTGAATTTGAATTTCTTTTATCATTCTTTCATAATCAAGTGAAAAACTCGTTTCAGATTTGTCTAAATTTTCCATTGGGATAAATTTATTCATTTTGATGACCGATTCGTTATAGCTACCAAATCCTAAACCCACCTGTTCCATTTTTAAAGATTCAGCAATTAAGTTCTGAATCTGACTGTATACATGAGATTCAAGAATGAGAATTCTCTCTTTAAATTCAAAATTTTTGTTCTTATTGGATTTCTGACTATAGGATCCCAATTTGATGCCTACAAAAAACTCTTTTGTTTCAATTAATCTATTAAATTAGGGAAATTCGGGAAGCATATCATTTGTGATCAAGATATCTGCTTCATATCCGATTTTTCGTATTTCCCGTGCATAATTCTCTTGAGCTTCAGGTTCTCCATGAATGGTGTATATTTTAGATGGGGAAGTATATCTTACTAATTGAGTAAGACCATCTAATGAGGAATGACCTGAGAAAGCAAATCTCTTCACTTCTAATGAAAGTGTAACATCGTTTATCCTTCCGAATCCGTTATCTAGGCTCAAATTCTTTTTTCCAGAGACTATATCCGATCCTGTTGTTCCTTCAACTTGATATCCAACTACAAATAATCCATTTGAAGGATCACTTCCGCAATATCTAAGGTAATCATAAACAGGTCCGCCTTCAAGCATTCCAGAGGTTGTCAAAATTATGCTTGCTTTGTCCTGACATCCTAATTTTTCACGTTTTCTACCACGTTTTCCTGAAACTTGAACATCATCGATCGTTTTCACCCATTCATGTTCAAAAGGAGAAAAAAGACCTTTTTCTTTTAATTCAATCAATAATCGTGGAGAAATCCATTTTTCATTCATATACTTCTGATAAATGTTATTCATATCAAGAATCATTCCATCAACATAAAGCGGATATTTTCTTAAAAATGAATCAAAGTCAGACACCAAGTATGATTGAATTTCTTGTGATCTCCCTAAAGCAAACGATGGAATTATTGCTTTTCCTCCTCGTGAATAACATTTCAATAATGATTTTGTTAAGTTGGAAGTAATTATCTTTCTATTATCCATTTTTCTATTAGCATTCGTAGTTTCAGTCAATAATACATCAATAGGCTCATCAGGATCAGGATAAGTCATTGGATCGTGATATGGAGTTTTAGCATCATTAAAATCGCCAGAATAAAAAATTCTAGTTCCATCCCAATCAAGAAGAATAGCAGCACTGCCAAGAATATGACTAGCATCATAAAATTCAGCCGTGATCCCATTAGCTATTTTGAATTTTTTAGAATAGTGATGTACACTTATTTTATCCAGCGCATTGTGAAGATGGCTAAAGCTGTAATGATGAGGTCCTTCAATTTTCAAATGATCTTTCCATAAAATCTTTATAATATCCTTTGTTGGAATGGTCATATGGACTGATCCATTATAACCAGCTCGATAAAGAGCTGGAATATAGGCAGAATGATCTATATGAGCATGTGAAAGCAATACTGAATCTACACTTGAAATATAGTCATCTATTCCTTCAGGTGGAGTTGAAAATAAACCTGTTTTTCTGGGATGTAGCTGAATGCCTGCATCAAGTACAATTCGTCTATCCTTATCAGAAATCATTACACATGATTTGCCTACAGAGTCAGACGCACCGAAAACTCTAATTTCTAACATTTTTTGAAACACTTGCCTATAATGAGGAAGAATCGGTTTAATTAACAGTAGAAAAGAAAAGAAATTTGTAGTTTTTCGTTCAGAATCTAGAATATGGAATATTAACGTGAAACTTATTGAATATTCAGGGAGAATAATTGATAATCGTACTTACATCGAAAAGCCTATATAGACAATCAGACAATAAGGATGAAATGACTACAAATGGTAACAGATCCTCAACAAATAACAATCTCGGGAATCGGAATTGGTATCTTTTTATTGTTTATAGGTTCTCTTCTTAATATTCCATTGATATACGATATAGGATTCCTTCTTTTTCTAGGATCTATTATAATTACATTTATCCAATGGTTTACGACTGGTGGAGCTATTGAAATGCTGAACTGGCTTCCAATCATTCTGATTTTATCCATTATTATGACGCTTAGTAGTGATTTCGTTTCTCAATCAGAGGAAACAAATTTTCTCACATTACCATTAATAATTCTCGTAGTAATAATTGTTATAGGATTCATTACCACACAAGGAGGTGATCTAAGTTTTATTGTACCATTCTTGCTCCCTGTGATTGGTATCGGATTAATAAGTTTAGTTGTCGGAGAAAGCCTCTGGCAAGATCCTATCAGAGGTTTAACATATGGAATAGGCGTATTAGGTATTTTAGTTATGATTATATGGATAAAAGTTAGAAAAACACAGCAATTAATACCTGTAGCTGGTGATCGAACATCTATTGTAGGAACTCGGGGAAAAGTAACTATTGAGATTAGTCCTAAACTAGAGGGAAGAGTAAGAATAGGAGGAGCTATTTGGAAAGCTGAATCTGATGTCTTTATTGAAGAAGATGAGACAATAGAAGTTATTGGGATATCCGAAAACAAGTTAGTGTTGAAAGTAGCTAGAATAACATAAACAACAAAATAGAATTAATTCAAACTCATTAATTAGTTAAACATCAGCTCAATTCCGATTTTTTTCCTTTAGTAGTTTTATATCATCATCCAAAAATTCTTATTAAAGTATGATAACATCCGTTGATTGAGCTAATACCCAAAAGGTTCTTGATAAAAACAAATTGGGCCGGTGGTCTAGCTCGGTATGACTCTACCCTCACACGGCAGAAATCGATGGTTCAAATCCGTCCCGGCCCATCTGTATATATCTAAAATAAGACGTTTATACTCAGTGTATTGATCTTATGTTTATTATATTTACTCCTCGCTATTCTCAAATGCATCTAAAATATAGGTATAAATTTCTTTTTCGGTTCCTTGTGAGATTTGTTGTAATCTTCTTACGATTAGTTCGGGAGTTGACCTGGCATATTTGTAATAGACTGGAGTTCGATTCACAATTAACTCTAAGTTTTCAGAGAGCCCCTGTGCCTCAATCCCATCTATTCGTATTTTTTCTTTACCATATTTTGCAATTAATTGTGCTAAATGAGTCACAAATAGGCCTACCGACTGAGGTGATTTCCCTAATAAATCTAAAAATGCTGCTATTACACGAGCTGACGCTCCTGGTTCAGAAATACTTTCCATTTCGTCTGCTAGCACCAATCTCGAGTTAGGGCTGAGGATCATTTGTGATAATACACGTAAAGTGCTTTCAAATGCCCCTGCATTCATTTGACCAGAGGATTTTCGATAGAAATGAAGTTCTTCGAAACCGCCTAAAATTGCATTTTTACATGGTATAGGCAACCCCATTTGGCTTAGAGTCACTATTATTGCCATAGATACAATTAATGTCGTCTTACCTCCACTATTAGCCCCTGAGAGAAGAATTATTCGTTCACCGTTCACTGAATTCTCAATTTTACCAATTTCTCCAAATGCATATGAAACTGGATCAAGTTTTAGATTTCCTCTCAGATGTTCTCTCTGAAGAAACAAATTGCGGGATTCTTCAGCGATTAACCCTGTACCCTGATTTTCAATAAGCTGGGGAAGAACTAAGTGATATCTCATAGTAAATTTTCCAATCATAAATAAGTAGTCTAGCTCTAACATGCAATTTAGGGCTTCTTTGGCCAAAGGTTCGAATTCTTTTAGAGCTTTAGCCAAGCCTACTTTCAATTCAAATGATTTCATTGCTCTTCGTTGACGTAAATAAGCTTTCAGTTTGTTAGATACCTCATCTACAGGATCAACTGGATATCGAAGTTCTCTTGGGAAAATTCCAGTAAGATAATCTGTTTCATCACTTCGAAGATTTAGTTCTTGGATTAATCCATTCTCAGCTTTTATAATGATTTCTTCTACTGCGAGATACAGTTCATCGTCTAAATATTCACGTAATTCGGTTTTACCTCCATCCCTTGAATAAGAGTGATCTTCCGTCGCCATTTCTTTCAATAAGGCAAGAATTTTTTCCCCTCCCAACTCTACCGTGGTATCCTGAAGTTTACTTTCCAATTCCTCATTTAAAATAAGTAAACTTTCAGCTAATTTTGTTTCAAAGATATTTTCAGCTCTTAAGAGGCGTGAATATTCTTCATTTAGATCTTGATTCGGTTCCCCCGAATCATCCAGATTAACGAGCTCGTTTCCCATCGTTACTAGCTTTTCTATATTTAAGTCACCGATAAATGTTCCTAATTCTGAAGAGGGGATGATTTGGAGCAATTTAGCTAATCCTGAGATTGATTCTAGAATTCTCTTGTTATAAGCAAAGAAGCTTAAAGTTTTTTCAGGAAGAATTTGAATCAAATCATTACGTTGACTCTCTGCTAGCGTAATAACATTAGGAAAACCTTCATCAAGCATGATATTGGAACCAATCCAAATAACTTCATCATACCCTTCGAGAATACCAGAAATTTGATCAATGTCCTCGATATAAAGAATCTCACAATGTACCCCGATTTCATTTGAACTAAGTTCTTCGTAAATGCCTTTATCAGTGGATACAATAACTCTAGATGCCGTATCAAGACGATTACTCTGCTCTTTTAGGGGTGAAAGATTGCGAAACAGAACATTAAATTCTTTGAAAGAATGAGAAGTCTTTTTGATTAAAGAAGTGAACTGAGAAGCTAACCTTGAGGTACTCTGTCTGTCTCTTATTTTTCCTAGAGTGGAAAAAGGTAAGGGGAAAAATAGGTATAATTTTGATCGAGAATACATTGTATTTGCAAATTTTGATATAATATCCATGGTTCGATTATAGATGAGAATAGCATCGTCAGTTTTCAAAAAATTTTGGAGCTGTTCACCTGTCTCCTGAAAATGGAGATTTCGACATAAATTTAACGCAAATCGTTCGCCAACTCCTTCTATTGAAGAAATTTCGGCAATACGTGATTCCCTTAATGCAGTTAGAACTGCATTCTCGCTGCCAAATGCTGATGTCAGCTTGTCTTCAACTGATGGGCCTATGCCACGGATTTCTCGAAGATTATTAACGATCAAAGTAGTTTCCGTTCACTTAAGATTATAATAATAGAGAAGGAAATTTAGTTTTTGTTTTTTTTCTGATAAAGGTTTCTCTCTAAATCTTTGTAACAGTTCGAGCTGAAATCAATTCTAGGAATTTATGAACTTGAGAATATGAACAATGGTCAGAGTACGGGAAGAAATGAACATCCAATCGCTTTTGTTTCATTTGTATTGCCCATCCAGTAGGGGAAATTCGTAAAGCATTGGAAATTTTTAATTGTTCATTTTCTTCAATTCCCTGAAAGGTCTCAACCATTCTTCGGCTACCTACAAAGACTCCTGAGGATGTACTATCTGTAAAAAAATCCCATTCTCCTCCAATTTCTTTGTAAATATTGACCTTATATTCTGGTGCCCAGATCTTAACTTTTAATGCTTCACTCACAGTTTTCAATAGTAATTCCTTCCCAATTTGATATGCAGCAATCCATATGTCTCTTTCAGGATAATTATCTCCAGAAAGAATTAAGGTAATAATCTCAGAAATTATTTCCTGCCTAGACGGAAACTGAAATATAGGATCTCTACCATACGTGAAGTCTAACCAAAGATGGTCTGCTCCTTTAATCAAGTTAAGTTCATCCACAATAGGAGATCCTAGTCTAAAGTCCCCTGTGTACACCTCTTTCAAACCTTGTTCAGATTCAACTACAAACATTAAGCTACCTAAACAATGATTCGCATCAATAGCATGAATGATATAAGAGTCAAAATCCAATGATTGATTCGGTTTAACAATAAGACACCTTTCTCTTGGAACCCGATGTAACACTTTGATAACCGCATATGTCTCCCTAGAGCATACAATTGTTGAATCTGGGTCAGATAGACTTAATTTTATTCCTGACATATGATCACTATGACCATGTGACAAAAAAAAGTAGTTTGAGGATGGTTTACGACGATCTTTCCGTCTAAATGGAAACTCATCAAAATAACTTTTAGCAATCGATGAGTAAACCATAAAATAACCTCAAAAAAGAAATCTAGAAGCTATTATATTAATTTCGAGTCAAACTTACAAAGATAATTATTAAGAAGTATTTTTCGTCATTTAGAACGTTTAAAGAAAAAAATTATCTTGAAAAAGAATGTAAATAAATTTATTTGAACCTAAAGATAGAAAAATGGGTTGTGTTGTAGAAATCCTTTCTGGGGATTCTGTTTCCGGGTTCGGAACGAGACCGGGTGTAACTCAGGCCCTTTGGCCGGGTAAAACCCAGCTTTCTGATTTTCCCGTAGGCGCGAGCACAACAGTACAGATCAGAACGGAACCTAACTTAACTTTCGGCAGAATCTCGCAAGATTCCAACGCAACAAGTTATTAGTGCTATTAGACACTAATAGAGGCAAAATCATAAGTCTTTATATACTTTTTTCATTTAGTCTTTCTTCCAAAAGGGTAAATAAGATATTATATCTTTAGTGAGATGAATGATCTGTTAAGGAATTAACATTAGTCATCATGCTATCGTTTGAAATAGCTTTTTATAAGTGATTAAAGGTTTTAGTATGATATGGTCAGATTGGAAGAATTCATACAACAAAATAGTTGAGGAATTGGAACTTAATGCAGAAGCTGATGAAAAAACATCAGTATTGCTCGATGATTTTTTTTGTAGTATATCATCTAAGAAGAAAAATACTATTCATCAGAAATTATCCCACATTTTTCAACATCCTGTAATTATTGCAGGGGCAGGACCATCTTTAATGCAGGATTTAGCAGCAATATTAAAATCTAAAAAGATCCATAATTTACCTCTAATCTCTGTTAATGGTGCAACGACCTTGTTCAAACAGAAAGAAATTGTACCGCTAGTAGTAGTCTCAGATCTTGATGGAGATTTAACAGCGATTAAGTGGGCGATCGAAAACGGAGCTTTAACATTACTACATGGTCATGGAGATAACGGTAACATTATATTTAATTTTCTAGACCAACATCATGATATTGTTTCAAATTATGATGTATGGGGGACCACTCAATGTAAACCTAAACATTCCCTTTTCAATTTTGGTGGATTTACTGACGGCGATAGAGCGATTTTCATTGCATTCCACTTCCAAACCCCCTTGATTGGTTTAATTGGGTTTGATTTTGGTGTAAAAATTGGCCAATATAGTGTACTAAACTCCTCTATCAAAAAAAATGGAAAATTCAAATTGAAGAAATTTAAGATTGCCCTTGCACTACTCGAAAAGTTTCATTCCCGTCATAGAGGAACTCGTTATAATTTGACAACTCAAGGGGAAGTAGTACCAGGGTTTCCCAAAAGAGATATTCCTACTTTCCTTAGTGAACTGGCTGAATACTACAAGTAGCCCGATAACAAGAAGTTTCCCAAATTGTGATATTGATCCTCTCTATTCTTTGCCAAAATTCTTTTTTTTTCAGTTGATTTTGAACTTTTTCTCCTAAAAGTCTCGTTAAGGCCTCTGTTGTGACATTAGTACAGTCTAATACCTTTACCTCTTCATTAGGAATAGAATAGAAACGGATACCATATTCAATATCCAGATTATTCTCACGAATATTTATTTCCATATTGGGATTATTTGAAGGCAAAAGAACGTAGTGATCCCATTCAGAAAGGAGATTATTCAACATTTTATCTAAGTATAGAAAATCAATTATTATGTCATCTGAATCAGGCTTTCCTTCAATTTCAATTCCCACCTGATAATTATGTCCATGCAATCCTTCTTCAATGTCATCTGAGATAAGAGCATGAGACGCACTGAAATGAGCAGCAATTTTATCAATAGCAATAGAGATTGAATTATGGCTATTCTTCTCCACGAAGTTCAACCATCGCTAGCTTCTTCACCATACCAATCCCCACCTCTCATATCTAGAAATGCAGATATCGCTGCTGTTGTTCCTTCACCAACAGCAATCGCAATTTGACCTTGCCCAGGAGTAATATCACCACACGCATAAACCCGAGGAAGATTGGTACGCTGATGATCATCAACTTTAATGAGACCATCTTCAGTTAATTCGACTCCAATTTTTTTTGCTAGTTCATTATTGGGGTCTATACCGATTGCGATAAAGATTGCTTTTACCCTAATTGAACTTTCTTCTCCTGTCTTTATATTCTCTATGGTAACTTTCTTCACTCCACCTGCTTCAGATCCGTGGATCTCCTTTACAACAGAATCCCAAAGAATATTTACCTTTGAATTTTCAAGAATTGCTTTTTTAAGGGAATTTTCTGCCCGTAACTGATCACGACGATGAACTAGATAGGTCTCACGAACGAGATTATCAAGGTAAAGCGCTTCTGTTACAGCGGAATTACCTCCACCCACAACAAGTACTTTTTTTGATTTATATAATGGACCATCACAAGTAGCACAATATGAAACTCCTCTACCTTCATTTTCATCTTCTCCTGGAACACCTAGGTGACGATGATTCGTACCAGTTGCAAGAATAACTATTTTTGATGTATAACTACCTGAGGAAGTATTTACTTCGATTGGTACTTGATCTGTTTTAATATCTGCTACTTCTACTAATTCTTTGATTTCAGCACCAAATTTTTCAGCTTGTTTCCGTAATTTTTCAGAAAATTCAAGGCCAGATATTTCAGAAAAACCTGGATAGTTTTCAATAACTGGAGTTGTCGCTGCTAAACCACCTACTGCTCCCTTGTCGAGTACTAAAGTTTTCCAACCCATTCTAGATCCATAAATCGCAGCAGCCATACCTGCTGGCCCAGCACCAACTATTATTATGTCATAATCAGAGGTAATTCCCATGTTAGCCAACACTCCGTCTATAAATGATTAGATCATTATTGTTTATACTGGTTAAATCAAATGTTATTAAACTTTTGTGATTCGAGATACTATGCTTATAATTTGTAACAGAAGTGTTGAAAGCAAATTTGATAAATAACATATGAATAAACAAATTTGATTCAATCTTGATCCATCTTAATAGCAAAAAATAGATTTTAAAAAAATCATTAAGTATTCTCAAATAATATTATTCTAGGTCAAAAACAAAATAAAATGAATTAGTACTAGTAAACTTACAATTGAAAGTCATTTTCTAGGTATTTACTTTCTATTTAGAGAAATATTTAAAGTCGCTACTAGATTGGGTAAATAGAACTTTCACTAATTTCTGGATCTCACTATTATTTGTATGTAAAAGGGTTATCGTAGTAAAAAAGCTCATTCAGATTAAGAATGGTTGTTATATAATGGAAGTAATACGATCTTCAACATCAGAAATCATTTTTCTTGTAGATTCATCAAACGCATTGATTAACGAACAAGATTTCATATTAATATCTGATTCTACTAAATCACCACTAAAAGAATATCTGGGACAAATATCAAATATTATACAGCAAAAAACTGGTGAAATCAAGGGTAATGCTTTGGTTCTCGGAGAAATTAACCTTGATAACCACACTTTATCAAAATGTAGATTTCCGATTGCTTTGAAATCCCAGATCAGCAAGCCTCCAAAAGGATTAGTTTCGAAAATTATTTCATATCGAGAGGAGAATGGAATTTATCTTGGTGATATAATTACTTCTGATGAGCAGAAAGAACCTTTTTTGATATCTCCCAATTTTTTAGAGCGACATGTACTTTGTGTAGCAAGTACTGGTGCAGGTAAATCTTATACAGTTGGAGTGATACTAGAAGAAGTTTTAATGAAATATTCTTCCGCTGCAGTACTTTTATTTGATATTCATAATGAATATTGGGGGTTATCTCAACCAAACGATGGAAATGAGATAGAGTCAATTACCTATGAAGATTATTCCCCGAGGGGATTCTTAGAGAATATTCTTCTTTTTGAAGAAGGATCACTAGGATTAGGAAAACATTTTGATCTAAATAAGTTACGTAGATTGTCTGACTTAACCGCAGCCCAAGAAAATTCTCTTCTGAACATAATCGAAGAGCCTCTTTCACTAGAGGAATTAATTTCGAGAATTGAAAATTCAAATATACATAGTTCAACACGAGACAATCTAATTTCAAAAATACATTCACTTAGGAATCTAGATTTATTTGATAAAGATCTGGATTTTCATTCTTTGATAAAACCAGGTCAAATCTCGATTATTCGTTTAGATCAATTTACAGATGAACGAAGACGGAAGATCTTAGTCAATGAAGTATTAACTCAGCTATTTGAAAAGAAGTTACATGGAGAAATCCCACGAGAACATGAGATAGTGTTGATTATTGAAGAAGCTCATAGATTTGCCACTTCAGCTGAAATTTTACCACGAATTGCACGAGAAGGACGAAAATTTGGTGTTTATGAGATACTTATCTCTCAGCGACCTGGTGACTTACCAGATAATATTATAGCCAATATGAATACACTAATAGCTTTAAGAATAAAATCTGATAAAGATATCAATAAAATTCGGTTAATGGAAGGAATTAGTACCGATACTGTTTCAGTATTGCCTCATCTCATTAGGGGAGAAGCTTTACTTGTAGGATTACAAGGAACGACTCACCGTCCAATAAAGATCCATGTACGGCCCCGCTTATCAAAACATATAGATCCCCAAGAAGATGAAATGCCTGAAGATATCCCTCGATATGGTCATATTTCAGATCAGATTAGTGAAACAACTGATGTATCAAAAATTGAAACATTAAAAACTGAAGATATCGATCAAGAAACCGATATTACTCTTTCTACCGAGATTGAACCCTTCAGTTTTAAAGATCTTACAAACTTACTTTCATGTCAACATGTTCTAATCCTTCAAAAACATTCAGGTATATGTTTGTTTGGTATTGGAGCTACTATGTTTAAAATCGATCCACAATTGATATCTGGTTTTTTATCCGCAATTTCTGGGCTTTTTAGTGAACTAAAAAGTCAAACTGCTATAAAAGAGCGTACAATTATAAGAACATTTAGAGAAGAAATTGGAGACCGTGCTTTTGAGATTATTACAGTAGAAGGGACTTACTCGGCTACTGCCATCATTCACGATCGCACTCCAAAATATTTTTCACATCTAAAGAAAAGAGTGAGAACTTTTGTGTACGCTTTTGAAACGAAATTCTTAAGTCATCTTAAAGGATTTTCTGGTGTACTTGACGATTTTGACTCTGCTAAACAACTGTTAGATGAATACCTTGGTATAGCTTTAACAACTCCTCTTCAAATCAACTTAAACTATCGAAAAGAGAATATCACTTCTTATTCAGATTTATATGAAATTATTGAAAAACAATTGGATCAACTAGCTACTGGTGAGGGAATCTTTGTTGAAGAAATGGTAAATCAATGCATTCTAGACTCTAATTATAATCATCGTGAAATAACAGAAGGAATTATCTCATTTCTGAAAGATAAAATACTCATACTCGTTGATCAAAATCGAAAATTACCGCCTTTTTCATCCCAGTTATTGTATGATGTAGAAGAGAAAATACCAGAACCAGAAAAAATAGAAGAAACTGAACTAGATTCTATACAGTCATTTTCAGATGAAATCGAACAGAAAAATCATTCTAACGCTATTTCAGTAGAATTAACAGAAAGTAATATGAAATGGTTTTCAGATGTAATACCTGAAATCTCTGAATCCCCCCTTCCTGACTCTTTAAAGCAAGATATATTGGAGCGAGACATAATGTTTGAGTCAAATTGTAGAATTAAAACAAGTTCGGTCAGAGCGGAAATATTTTCCATGTCTGATTTAACACGTTGGGCTGAACTTATGACTCAGAGAGGATTTATTACACAATCAAAAACAAAAAACCCGCTTAATGGAATAAAAATCGCATTGAAAGCTGAATTTACTACTATTATGTGCTCAATTGCGTTATTGAAGAATGGAGATTTTCTTACAATACTAGCAGAAACAATATGAAAGGAACGGTATTTTATAACATTTAATGCAAGTTTCACTCATTCAGTTGTAAATAATTCTTTCACGATTGGAATATCGTCATAAAAAACTTCGAGATCACCCAACCACATAGGTAGGGTCTTTCCATGTCTTATTTCGAAATCTGTTAAGAAGGATGTAAGTTTTTTACGTAATTCAGTAGATGTAGTATCTGCAAATATTGCTGCGAAAACATATTTTGCATATTCTATCGTCAGAACGACATCTCCATGATCAATTGTTTTTAATAATTGCTCACTTCTGACTGCTTCTTTTGCAAATGAGGTAATAGCAGAGAAAAGTCCCGCAACTAAAGCTGGTTCGACTTGTGATTCTGCAGCAAATGTGTGTGATAATAAAGCTCTTCCATCTAACATCATCACATGTAAAGAGTCGATTGTAACTTCTTTGAATGAATAAGAAAATTCCTTATGAAACAATGTAAATACTTGATTAAAAGGAACTTCGAGATCAAATGTTAATTCATCTAATATTTCCTGAATTCGAGTAGTTTTTAGCCCAGTTACAAGATTTAATTCCTCTAACGATCTTTCTTTACTAACAATTGCTTGATACAGCTGTGAACCATTTTCGATGTTAGCTGCCTTTTCATCTATTTGTTGTTTTAATGAAACTTCTTCAATTTGAGAGGCACTAATTAAAATGATTTTAGATTTTCTCTCCAGTTCACTTTTAGAGGGTAAATGAGACATATCAGAATAAATTGTTTTGTATTGTGTTTTTTCTTCCCCAACCTGAGTTTTTGCTTTAAATTTGCGTCTAGCTAAAAACAGGACAGCTCCATATGTCATTAAAATCGCAAAGGGGTGTAATATATTGTATGGAATTGATAAAATACCCAAAAACTGACCTCCAGTTCCTTTCCAAATAACTGGAATTTCAATTAGCTGTGGAACAATAAATTGGATCTGGTTGAAAGTACCTTCTTTCCATACTGATGATAACCAATTTGTTGTAACTGTTGTTCCTGTGATACCAGCAAAAAGGTTTGCTACTACTGTAATAAATGGAGCGATTAAAATTTCTCCATCGTATTGGGGAAAAGGAGAATCGAAATTTAATAATGTGTACCATTGATCGTTGTAATAATTGAAAATCAAAAAACTCACTAAGAACATGGTTATATATATCACTACAGTTGAACCTATAAGACTCCAATTCCATCTTCGGATGAATAAGATTAATAATGCACAAAGAATAAAACTAGCGAAGTTTTGAGTTAACCAGAAGAAAGATCTGTAATGAACAGTTTCTAAATAAATAAACATACCTTTCATAAACACCCTGTATGTAAGAAAACCAAAAGCCAGTAAAATACCAAAAACTATACCTGCTAAAACAGATTTAGCGTAATTCTTTAAATCAAACTGTTCAAACACTACTCTCAGATTCTTAAATGATTCAATTAGTTTTATTAGCAAAAATATCGAGAAAGGTTCAAAAATGTCTAAGAACAACACGAAGAATATTGATACCATTATAAAATACACAACAAAGTATGAAATTACGAAGATTTGATCAGAATATTGAACTAAGAACAGAATAACAGCTAATCCTGACATAAAGGCTCCTACAGTTGATAAACTCTGAACCATGGTAATATATAATTGATTTCCTAAGAATTTTCCCTTTCGAGATAAATGACTAGCTTTAATGAGATACACACAGAATACAATAGAGGCAATGTATGCAAAGAAAATTTCTAAGAACCAACCCATTGTTGTTCCTTGTAGTAAACTTGGGTTTTCAGTTTCTCCAAGTAACTGAAGAATGGTCATAAGAAGAAATAGTGTAATCGGCAGAATAGCAATAAGGACTTTCAAAAGTTCTTTTTCACTATCCCAATTCTTTTTCTTTACACTCGTCATAATTTCCTGAAAAGGGGAAACTTCCATTTCAAACTGTATCTCTTGGAGTCGTTGAGTGATACCCCGTACTTCATTCAATTGCTGTTTAAAATCATCTGTATCGGTTTCTATTTCTTTAATATTCAATGCAATTTCTTGGGCTTTCTCTTCGGATGCTTCTTTTAATTGTTTTTTGAGTACTTTAATCTCACTTTGGTTACGCTTGATAAATCGTTTGAGAGGTTTTTTGTTATTTCTTTTTTCACCCCAGGTCTGGTAAAGTATTATTATCATTGATAAGAAAGGGGATATCCCAAAAACAAATCCTAAAACAATTATAGGATAATTTAGATAATTAACTAGGGAATTAATTAGATGTTGAACTAAATATCTGATAATAATGGGTATTCCAGGGATTGTTGCATTAGCAGGACTTACCGTTGTATCCCATACAGTGCTGAAGCCATTAGTACCTGGAATGGGATAATACTCCTGAGTCATGTATTGATTTGGATTCGGTACAAAAGAGTTTATTATACTTGGAAAAACGAAGTATCCAATATAAAAAACGATAAAACCTATATAAAATCGATTAAAGATGACTGCAATGAGATTTTCGTCTTTTTTACGGGTATATAGATAAGGAAAGAATATGATGATCAAAGGTAATAAAGTTACAATAAGGGAGAATATTATATTTATTGGATCGTCAAATAGTGCCATTACTATCCATCCTGCTTAATTAAATCTTATACACAATTATTCATTATTGGAGATAAATTATATTTTTTCCTTTTTATACGTATCATTAAAAACTTTGTTTTCACCAGATTATTGGTTCCTTCTATTATAAATTTCAGAGGAAAAAGAGGACAATTTACTGTGAAAAAGTCTACTAAAACTTATGTAAAACTACTTTAACCAAGTAATTGTGAAATACTAAGAAAATTGACATTTGTAACGATACTAACTTCTCCCCATCTTATAAAAAAAGAAAAAAGAAGAGAAAGACGATTACCTTCGTCTTTTTCGGTAGAGAGCATAGAGAGGAGG
>JAUUVJ010000275.1 GCA_030589605.1 Candidatus Hodarchaeota archaeon
ATTTAATATGTACTATCTTGAAGAATAATTTGTGGTTTAATTGTAAGAGACATCAATTCTTGAAGGAGAAGCTTAAATGCGTAAGATATCGCGATCTTGTATATACCTGAATCAACATTTCCACAAATGGAACAGTATGTTTGGTCTTTCTTTCTGTCCCATGTAGCTATTAATCCACATTTACCACAAATAAATATCTCTGTTTTATCTGATTCTTCTAATAATCTTTCTTTTAATAAGAGAGCTGCGCCATGACCGATTAAACAATCACGCTCCATTTCTCCAAACCGTAATCCACCCTCTCTTGCTCGTCCTTCTGTAGGTTGACGTGTTAAAATCTGGATAGGTCCCCTAGCCCGCGCGTGTATCTTATCTGCAACAAGATGATGCAATTTCTGGTAATATGTAGGACCAATGAAAATTCTTGAAGGTAATTTTTGACCAGTCATCCCATCATACATCACTGATTCTGCATAAGGATGGAAACCTAACGAACGAAGCTTTTTCGCAATATCTTCAGGATCAGGTGATTCAAATAAAGTGGCATCAACTTGTTTTCCATCAAAACATGCAACAATCGCACTCATACATTCAATAATCTGCCCAACTGTCATTCGACTTGGTATTGCATGTGGATTAATAATAAGATCAGGTACAATTCCTTCTTCTGTAAAAGGCATATCTACCTGTGGTACAATGTGTCCAATAATTCCTTTTTGACCATGACGAGAGGCAAACTTATCTCCAAGTTCAGGGACTCGTTGGTCTCTTACCTTTATTTTTACTAAAGTACTTCCTTCAGATGTTTCTGTGAGAATTACTCCATCAACAATACCTTTTTCACCGTGTCGGATGGCAAGACTAGTTTCTCGTCGTTGAGGAGTTGAAGATTCTAAAGATTCTAACTCGATATATTCCTCCAAGAACCTTGGCCTTGATGTTCTGCCAACTAAAATATCTCCACCGCTTACCTCTATCTCAGGCTCAATAATACCGTCAACTTCACTTAAATGCCTATACACTTCCTTTGCACGGTATCCTCGTACTCCTTTTTGAGGAATCTCAAATCTATCTTCCTGTCCTCCTAGATACTTTTTTTCTTCACCTACATATGAACGGAAAAAATGACTTCTTGCTAATCCTCGTTGAACACTTGCACGGTTAAGAATTATCGCATCTTCAATATTATAACCCTGAAAACTCAATATAGCTACAATAAAATTTTGACCTGCAGGACGATCGTTGAATCCAATTACCTCCATTGATTTACTTCCAACTAAAGGTATCTGTGGAGCTTGCAAGATATGTGAGCGACGGTCAGTTCGAAAATAGAAGTTTGAAGCATATAACCCTAGTGCTTGTTTTGTCATTCCAGCTTCATATGTGTTACGAGGTGATTGATTATGTTCAGCATAAGGAATTATTGAGGCACAAATTCCTAGAATTGCAGAAGGAGAAATTTCCACGTGGGTATGTTCAGGTGTTATTTCATCAAAAACCATTGCTATATATGAGTTTTCTTCTTCTTCAGCATCAAGAAATTCAAGAACTCCCTCTTTAAGAAGTTCAGAGAATTTCATATCTCCCTCTCTTAATTTTTCAATATGTGCTTGTTTTAAACGAGGTACAGCTATACGATTTGAACCCTCATTTATATGATCTAAAATGATTAGAGGCCTTCTAACACGACCCTCATCCGTATTGATCGAAAGAAGACGATTCTCAAGGAACAATGCAAGATTTATTTCATGGTAAAGCTTAGAAGCTCTTCTAGCTTCACGAATTAAATTGAAAGTTTCTTCAGGATGACGAGTTGTTGCTACTAGATTTCCATTAAGCAGTATATGAACTCCCTGATGGTCTATAGATTCACTTACTGGATCTACTTTACAATTTTGAAAAAGAAAATCTTTAACAGGTTCTTCAGGTGTACCTATCGAAATATAGGCTTGCATCGCAAGATTTTTCACCAAACCACAGTTGGGTCCTTCAGGGGTCTCGTTAGGACAAATTTTTCCCCAATGAGTAGCATGTAAATCTCTCGCTTCAAAATGAGCTTGACTTCGTATCAAAGGACTGATCACTCTACGAAGATGGCTATAGGTTGACATGTAATTTGTTCGATCGAGAAGTTGAGATACTCCCGCCTTTCCTCCAACCCAATTACCTGTTGCAAGAGCATGTCTGATACGTTCAGTAATCACATCTGCTCTCATGGCAACTCTCAAATTTGGTAATTTTCCCCTTCTTGCTCCTTTTTCTAATTGATATTTAATATCACG
This sequence comes from Candidatus Hodarchaeota archaeon, assembly GCA_030589605.1. Taxonomy (GTDB): domain Archaea; phylum Asgardarchaeota; class Heimdallarchaeia; order Hodarchaeales; family Hodarchaeaceae; genus Hodarchaeum. The sequence goes on from JAUUVJ010000275.1 coordinate 2,283, forward strand.
ATATAAAGAATGGAAAGCTACTCTGAAAAGGCTGGTTAACATTTCTCCCGCGAGTTTAAGGCGTTTATTTGCATAATGATCCTTATCATCTGGATCAATACGCCCAAGATTAAGTTCTATTACTTTCAAAGCCATTTGTGCTAAATAAAGTGCTTTTTGTTTGCGAAAATTTTCATTTTTACCAACATGGGGAAGTAAATAATTATCCAATACCTGTTTTGCACGCAATATTCGATATTGACGTGTTTGACCTACCGCTACTCTTTTTCCAATAAAATCTAAGGCCTCTTCTTGATCTATTATTTCAGCAGCTTCTCGAAGAGTTGGTAACAATTCTTGAATAAATTCTGGATCATCTGTTACTAGATTAGCTATATTTCTATCGACTGTTACTCCAAGTGCTTTTATAAGAACTGCTAAAGGTAAGGGGCGAGGAACACTGAAAAAATTTACAAGTAATCTGCCATCTTTTCGTCGCTGAACTGAAACCAATGATCTAAAACCAGCTACCGTACTAAAAACCTTAGCAACGGCAGTTGTAGAAGAACCTTTCCGGCCTTCATCAACTAATACACGATTAGAAACAAGATATTCCTGAGTCACAATTACTCTTTCAGAGCCATTTATTACAAAATAGCCACCAGGATCCTCTGGATCCTCTCCCAGTCTGGTTAATTCATCTCGATTTAAATTAGATAATAAACAGGATTTAGATTTTAGCATAATAGGAAGACGGCCAATATAAGCAATTACAACATCTTCTTCTTTCTCTATCCCAGCATCTACATAAACAGGTCTCATTTTAAGATTTAAAGGAGCAGAATAAATCAGATTTCTAACTCTCGCCTCCATTGGGTATATAGTACGTTCTGACCCATCTGCTTCCCGAACAGATGGTTCTCCGACATTGATACCTTCGAGTTTGACATAAAAACCTTCTATATCTGGTTCAATTTTAGGACGCTCCTGAACGATATCATTAAGCTTCTTTTCAACGAATTCGTCAAAACTAAATAGGTGCTGCCTTACAAGTCCAAATTCAGTATACATAGACTTAAGGACTTCCCATTTATCATTATTGGAAATTTTTTCCACGATAAATATCCCTTCTTAGGCTCCTTTTATTGTTTATATCTGAGAAGATAATTTTTTTGATTAAAATTGGGATTATTAAATTTAATATTTAATATCATGTATAATTAATAGCCTCTTTGACAGAACCACATCTTAAAAGTAGGCAATCACACGATTTTTTTTAACCCTTTGTCATATACCTTGAGATAGACTAGCTGAGCTCATCAAGAAAGGCATTTAAAACGAAATTAGTCTGAATTTATATCTCATGTTATATACTCTAAAGCTAAGTGGGATATTATCAATTGTCTGAAATAATCATCTATCTTATTAGTTCGCTATTTTGGGGGATTTGTGTTAATCTTCCTTTATTATTCCTCATTATGTGGAAAAAATATCTTACAATTCCAAAAGGTGTAATAATTGGGGCAATTACAGCAATTTTATGCTTTATTATCTCACCAATTCTTTGGGTTTGCGTTTTATGCTTTTTCCTTTCTTCTTCTTTTTTATCAAAATGGAAACAATCAGAAAAACATGAAGTCAATCTCGAATTTGCTAAAAGCTCACAAAGAGACTCAGTACAAGTAATTTCCAACAGCTTCCCAGCAATATTTTTTGGAATTCTATATTTGATCTTCGAAAACTTTCCTAGAATAATCTTAGGAGAGGAAATAAGTTTAGGTATTCAATCACATTTTTTATTTGCAGCCTTCACAACGATTGCCACACATACAGCTGATACATGGATGACTGAAATCGGTATTATTTATGGTAAAAATCCCCGATTGCTGATTAATCTAAAGAAAAAAGTAAATCCAGGTACAAGTGGAGGAGTAACAATAGAGGGAACGATAGCTGGAATGATTGGTGCTGCTATTATCTCCTTTGTTTATGTAGTGAGTAGTCTTTTTACAACTTCTATTTCTCCTCTGAAAATTCTTTTACTCTCTATTTTATTATGTATAAGCGGAATTATTGGCGGAGGAATCGATTCACTAGAAGGTGCTACAATTCAGCGCATTTATTACTGTAAACAATGTAAGAAAGAGTCAGAAACGAATCCTCATAAATGTGGAAACATTCCTTATTTTCTACGAGGTTATTCTTTTGTAACAAATGATTTCGTAAATCTAAGTTCAGCATTTCTAAGTGGAATTATTGCAATAGTGTGCTATTCTTTCGTTGAAATACTAATTTAAAATAAATAGAATGAAATTCAGCACAATTTAACAGAAGTTACTCCACTTCAGCTGATAGTTGTTTGATCGATTTATTAAAAAAAAGGAATTCATTCAACTTCAAAGGGGTTCTTCTTTAAGATATATTTTACTGCATTTAGACAAGTTTGAAGTCTAATCTCAGATTTTTCAAATCCAGAGATATTTACCTTAAATAGGGCGTCAATTAAGATACCAAGAGCTATTTGAAAATCAAATGTTGTTCCCTCAGGGTAATAATCATATAAACTGACTCCATTTTGCAAAATAGTATAATTATATCCTTTACATAACAATTCAAAATCTTCGGAAGTTTTATCGAATGTTTGGGTTAAATAAAAATCATTATAAGCGAATTTAGAAAAAAATGTTCCCAAATCTTCCGCACGATCAACATTCCCTTCCCTATCCACATAGGCAGGATCGATTAAATAAATATTAGTTGAATCGATCTTCATATCACCAGTATTGCTTGTTTTTCCATCAGTTTCTAAAAACATTACATTTCCGGGATGATAATCTCCAAAACTATTAGCACCAGAATTATTCAACCCAATTCGTTTTAAACAAGGTTTGAAAAGAGATTTCAACTCATCTTTTTCCCCAGCAGCAAAGTTTAATCTATTTAGAACATTTGTAATTAAATGTAAATATCGATCAACCTGTACTTTGTATTGAAAAACACCGTGAATATATGGTAAAGCCATTCCTGCTAAAAAAAGCTTTTGTGGCTCATCTAGATCACTATCAAATAATTCTTGAGGGCCGCTCAATCCTTCATATATTAATAATGAATTTTCTTGAGAAAAGTACAATAATTGGGGAGTTCGAACCTTATAATTGTTTTTCAGCACATTTCCTAGCCAAACAGCGCCATTTCCTTCTCTTATTGATGATTCTTTGTCAGTAAGAAATTTAAATGCAAGATCAACATCATATTTCTGGTTTTGTAACGAATCAACTACCGTTACAGTCATTAACTGTAATTCTTTCCGTCTTCCTAACCGTTTTCCTAATTGCATAGTATCGATTTTTTCAACAGGAAAAAAAGCACCAGTTTTTTTTCTCACTAATTCTTCAAGATGATTCAGAAAGAATTTTGACAGAACACGAATTAATTCCAATTTAAGCTGTTCTTCTGCTAAAACATCTCGTTTCAAATATTTCGCTCCTAACTTAGCTTAATTCACTCTAAGTAAAAACTAATTGGAATATTTCAGTCTATAATCATATACCTATCATTATTGATAAATCTAGTTTTTAGTACTAAAACGATTGAAACAAGCTTCTTTTCTTTATGATTACCGAATATTGGCCTAAAACTCAATGTTTAAAAATGGTTCCTTAATAGAGGAAAATAAGGTGAAAGATGGTGGTTGATAGGATGGATCGTTTTGTTTGTTCTTTTA
>JAUUVJ010000042.1 GCA_030589605.1 Candidatus Hodarchaeota archaeon
AATAGGGTATTTACAATTAGTCCTAACTTATACTGTTCTCTTTTAATCTCCTTCAAAACTTTGATAACATCTTTTCTTGGTTCAGGTTGTAGATCAAATACTGAATTTACGAAAGCTTGTTCAAGAGTAACTCTAACTGAGTATTCCGGAATTAAAGAAAGGTTTGTTAGAAGTAAATCAGTTAATCTTGAAACCCCAAAATCAAAACAGCGAGTTTCCCTTTCAAAATTTATCGTTGAATATGTAGCTTTTAACGCATGATCGAATTGTGCCCTAGAAATATCATACTTTTTTATTAGTGTTTCAAAAATATAATATTCTCTTCGTTCTTTTTCAAAATGAATCGTTTCAGGGCGTGGTATCGTCGTTAATACACCGATCAAATCAAAAGTGACTGCGTTCATATTCTTGACCTCAATTCAATGATTCTTCAACTTAATTGATTCCAGAGGACTTTTCATTCTAGAAAACTGTTCTTTCTTTAATAGTTCAATCAATAGTACATTTTACACAAAATAAATCGATTTTAATAAATTCTCTAGCAATTCGTCATGAGTCATTTATCTAAAAAAAGGTTTAGTTTATATTAGTTTTTTTAATAGCAATGAATAATCCTAAATCTAAAACAAGATTTTTGCAAATATATTCAATAAGGTAACAACACTATCAAATTGGGAGTTAATCTAACCTAACTTCTGGTTTGATCAATTTTTTAGCTCTAGATATAGGTAATTAATAATGAAATGTCTTGGGATAGATATTGGCGGTACGTTCACAGATTTAATCATTGTTGATGATGATAGGAATGTAATTTTAAATAAAGTATCGTCTACACCAGAGGATCAATCTATTGGAGTTCAAAATGGGTTACAGAAACTCGGTGAATCTGCTTTATCAAATCTGAATGTTCTAGTTCATGGAACTACGGTCGCTACAAATGCAATACTTGAACGGAAAGGAGCTAGAACCTGTTTAATTACTACTGAAGGATTTTCTGACTTAATTGAAATTGGTAGACAGGATCGAATAAATCTATATTCATTGACTCCGGAAAGAACACCTCCATTAATCCCTCGGGAATTAAGATTTGGAGTAAAAGAGAGAGTTGACGCAAAGGGAAACATTCTAGTTCCTTTAGATTCTCTTGATATCGAGAAAATAAAGGAAAAAATTCTTCAAGAAAAAGTTGAGAGCATTGCCATTTCTCTCCTATTTTCATTTTTCAATTCAAAACATGAAGATTTAATTTCAAAACGAATTAAGGAAACTTATCCCAGCTTACATGTCTCATCTTCTAGTTTTGTTTTGCCTATATTCCGAGAATACGAAAGAACTGCTACTACAGTATTAGATGCATATGTAGCACCAATAATGAGAAATTATTTTGACTCTTTCTATAATAAAGTAAAAAATCAAGGAATAGATACTCCTCCTCTAGTTCTCCTTTCTACTGGAGGTGTGACGCAAATGAAAAATGCTGCGGAAAAATCGGTTGAAACAGTTTTATCGGGTTTAGCAGGAGGGGTGCTTGGAGGACTCTATTCGTGTAATGAACTTCAAATATCAAATGCATTGACATTAGATATCGGTGGAACTTCAACAGATGTAGCAAATATCGTGAATGGTAAAATTGAAATATCTACAGATAATGTAATCGGTAATTATCCACTCAATATCCCAGCTATAGCAGTACAAACAATCGGTGCAGGAGGGGGATCCATCGCTAGATTTGAACATGGAATTTTGAGAGTTGGACCCGAAAGTGCAGGAGCAGAACCAGGACCAGCTTGTTACAACCGAAATGGAACAAACCCTACAGTAACTGATGCTAATCTTGTGAGGGGGTTACTAAATCCTGATTATTTTTGTGGAGGGTCAATAAAGATATTTCCTGATAAAGCGAAGCAAGTTATATCATTACTTAACAATGATCTTAATTTTAATACAATAGAAGAATGTGCTGCTGGAATTATAGAAATTTATGAAAATAATATTGCTTTAGCTTTAAGAAAAGTCTCTACTGAAAAGGGCTATGATAGCAGAAATTTCACTTTAATCGCCTTTGGAGGGGCTGGCGGATTAAGTGCATGTTCATTAGGGGATCGTCTTTCCATGACTTCGGTTGTAATTCCCCCTTATCCAGGTGTTTGGTCTGCATACGGATTATTGACAGCTGATATTAGACATGATTTGTCCACTTCAATATTAAAACCTCTAAATCAAATATCATACGAAGAGCTTGATTTAGCTTTCAATGATTTAGCACAACAAGGAATAAAATTATGTATTGAAGATGGATTCTCTTCAAAAGATGTTTTAGTTGCAAAACAACTTGATGTACGTCTTGTTGGACAGTCTCATGAGTTGAGAGTTCCTTATTATGGTCAGCTAGAAACGATTTCCTTATCTTTTGATAAGGTTCATGAACAAGCATATGGTTATTCTTCTCCCGAGGAACCCAGAGAGGTAGTCAACATAAGAGTATCTGCAATGGTACCTTTACCCAAATTTTCCTTGCCGACGTTACCAGAAGGAGATTCTAATTCTGAAAAAGCGAAAATCGGCGTTCGTAAGGTGTTTCTTAAGGATAATTTTATCAAAGCTGCAATTTATAATAAATCACTTTTATATGCTAATGATATCATCAAAGGCCCAAGTATCATCGAACAAGCTGATTCTACTACCCTTGTGAATGAGGGGTGGTATGCAGAAGTTAAATCAGATGGACATTTGTTGCTAAAAAAAGAATAGGTGAATATCAAATGGAACAAGAGATTGATATTATAACATTATCAGTAATTCAGAAGGCTCTCGAAAATATTACAGATGAAATGGGGTTAGTTCTAAGACGAGCTTCATTCAGTCCAAATTGTAAAGAACGACTTGATTTTTCATGTGCAATTTTTGATAGTGAAGCAGAGCTTCTTGCTCAAGCAGAACATATACCTGTTCATTTAGGAGCAATGTTTTCGTCTACTTTTGAGATTATAAAGGAATTCCCGATAGAAGAATTGAATGAAGATGATATAATAATATTAAATTCACCATTCACCGGGGGTACTCATCTTCCTGATGTAACATTCTTAATGCCAGTTTTTATTGATGGAGAGCTAACTTTTTTTGTTAACAATCGTGCTCATCACGCTGATATTGGTGGTGCAACTCCTGGTTCAATGCCTGGAATTTCAAGTGAATTATTTGAGGAAGGATTGATTATACCACCAGTTAAACTCTATGAACGAGGTAAAGAAGTAACTGATGTCATGAATCTAATTTTAGCTAATGTAAGGGTGAAAAAAGAGCGATTAGGTGATTTTAGAGCTCAAAGAGCTGCTTTACTTAGAGGAAAAGAAAGATTAATCGAACTTAGTGAAAAGTATAACAAGACTTTTTTATTAAACGCATGCACAAAATTAAAGGATTTATCTGAGAAAGCATTTAAATCTCAATTATCTAATTTTCCAAATGGAACGTTTCAATTTACCGATTTTCTTGATTCAAATGGTATTTCAGAACAATCTGTGAAAATAAAAGTCAATATCACTAAGAGCAATGGAAAATACCTAGTTTCTTTCAATGGAACTGATCCTCAACAGACTGGAAATGTAAATGCGCCTCAGAGTGTAGTTTATTCTTGCGTTTATTTTGTATTTCGATCTTTAACTGATTCTTCGATTATGACAAATGCTGGTTTGTTTAGAAATATAGATATAGAAATTCCTGAAGGATGTTTACTTGATCCTAAACCACCTGCAGCAGTTTCTTCTGGGAATGTTGAGACTTCTCAAAGGATTGTAGATGTTCTACTAGGAGCTCTAGCTCAAGCTTTTCCTCAGTTGATTCCAGCTGCATCACAAGGTACAATGAACAACATAACTATAGGGGGATTTGATCATACTGGAAAACAATGGACATATTACGAGACAATAGGAGGAGGTACAGGAGCTGGATGTGAGTATAATGGTATTTCAGGGGTTCATTCTCATATGACTAATACTTTAAATACTCCGATTGAAGCATTGGAAATTGCGTACCCCTTAAGAATAATGAAATACTCTTTTCGAGATAATTCTGGTGGAATAGGGGAAAAAAAAGGAGGGGACGGTATAGTACGTATTATTAAATGTCTCCTTGATTCATCAGTTTCCCTTCAAACTGAACGTAGAAAATTACCACCTTATGGTTTAAATGGAGGAGAACCTGGTTTAAAAGGAGTGAATAAAAAAATTACGATAGATGGGAAAACTATTATTCTTCCTGGCCGATCTATTACTAATTTTTTGGCGAATGAGACTTTAATACTAGAAACTCCTGGAGGCGGCGGATTTGGTAAAAGGATTTAGGTGAAATTTCCGTGGAAGTCAAAAATTTTAATGAATTGACTTCAATTACTTCAGATCCAATTGAAGTCAAGGCTCGGAAACTACTAATTAATTTGTATAAAACCGCTGTTGATGCTGTTGATCCTTATCCTATTCTTCAACATCTTCTACGATATGACTCAGAAGAAAAACTTCTTTTTGTTAATGATGATCAATATTCTGTCGAATCAAGAAAATTATGGATCCTTGGAGCAGGTAAGGCTGTTGGTGGGATGGCTGTAGCCATTGAAGAAATACTAAATGACTTAGATTATCAAGGAATTGTATGTGTACCTGAAGACCTGAAAATAAAATTTAATCTCAAAAAAATTCTCTGTTTAGAGTCAACTCATCCTTTCCCTTCAGAAATAAATGAACTTAACACACAAAAAGTTTTAAAATTAATAAATCAGATAAGTTCTGATGATTTAGTAATAGCATTGATAAGTGGCGGAGGTTCTTCCATGTGGGTAGCTCCTAAATCACCAATATCAGTTCAAGATCTAATAATTTTAAATCAAGTATTAATAAATTCTGGGATGTCTATTCATGAGATGAATCTAATAAGAAAACATGTTTCAGAAATCAAAGGAGGAAAATTAGCTCATAAAATCTCTGGAGAAGTAATTACCATTATATTGAGTGATGTAATCGGAGATAAACTGGAAAATATTGCATCTGGACCACTTATATCAGATTCTAGCACATCTAATGAAGCTAGATTAATATTGAAAAAATATACACTATGGAATAAAGGAATTCCAAATTCTGTAAAATCAGTGATTAAGAACGGTATCAATAATGAAATAGCTGAAAAATCGAAGGAAAAACCCCTAGTTTTAAATAATGTTCATTCCTACCTTGTTGGTTCAAATAAAATTGCCTGTAAAGCTATACTATCTAAAGCTAAAAAAATGGGTTTAAATTCTCTTTTTTTAACTGATAAACTAGAGGGAGAAGCAAAGTGGGTAGGAAAAATCCTTGCACGAATTTATTCTGGATTGATGGAAGAAAACAAGGCACCTTTGTTGATTGTGAGCGGGGGTGAGTCTACAGTTCAAGTTCATGGCGGTGGAATTGGTGGAAGAAATCAAGAGGTAGCCGCTGCTCTATTAAATGAATACTCATCAAAGAAATTAGTCTTTAAGTTTGCTTTTCTTTCAGCAGGTACAGATGGAATCGATGGAAACTCTTCTTATGCAGGTGCATTGATCGACAATAAGACTATTGATATTTATGGCGAAAAAAGATTAATTCTTGAGAATTATCTTGCACAAAATGATACTAGTAGTTTTTTCGAGAAAATCGGTGGGTCTGTTCTCTTAACAGGTCCAACTGGTACGAATGTGATGGATATTCAGCTCGCTATCATTTATTTAGATAAGTTAAGTTAAAATACGTTATTTCTTAATGTTGATATATTGTTTCTTCTATTTTATCTTTCATTTCTAGTTATTTAAGGAAGAAATTAAGATTAAGATGCTAAAATAATGGAATTTCAGAATAAAAACCGAATTCTTTTTAAAAGTACAAGTAAATGTTATAACAAGGACATATTCAAAATACTATTAGTTTTTAAACGTTCATTAAATTCTTCTTGTTTTAACTTATAATGGATGTGATTATGTGGAACTAACGAGGACTGGTTGCTTTAACTTACAATGGATGTGATAATGTGGAACTAACGAGGACTGGACTTCCTGGACTTGATAAAATACTTGGTGGAGGTATCCCAATAGGATGGACCAGTATATTAAGCGGCTCACCGGGTGCAGGTAAAACATGTTTATCAGTTGGATTCATAGTAGAGGGAATTAAACAATTTGACGAACCAGGCATATTTTGTTCATTTAACGAATCTAAAAAAGAATTATATTTAACCCAAAAAGGATTTGGCTATGATCTAGAAAAATATGAAACAGAGGGAAAATTAAAATTCCTAGACCTTTCTTACGGTCGTGCCCTTGGACAGGGAGAATTAGCTTTACCTCAGATTAAATTGGACTTACCAGGTTTGACAAAAAAAATAAAAGAATCGATAGATGCCATTGGAGCAAGAAGAATGGTTATTGATCCACTTACGATAATCTCCCTTCTTTTTGATGATGTTCGAGAAGTCCGTTATAATTTCCTTAGGTTCTTTGATGTGATTAGGAGATTTGGTGTAACTTCACTTGCTCTTGCGGAAAAAGGACTGGAATCCTTTTCTGTTGAAGAATTTCTAGCTGCAGGAATTATCCGCCTATATAACGAGCGTTTGGGAGCAAAACGGCAAAGAGGCATAGAAATAGTGAAAATGCGCGGGATAAATCATAAAAGAGGAATATTTCCATTCTCAATAACTGATAGTGGTGTTGTTATATCTCCTGATGTGATAATGCCTTCTTAAATCAACTGAAAAAACATATATTTGTAGTCACGACTCGAAATTGAAAGAAAAAGACTCCCCTTTGTCTTAATCCCCAGCTATCAACCGATTATATACTAATCCGTTGAAAAAGGTGTTAATCTTCCTCATCTTTTGGTTTAGTGGGAATTTTACCTTCCAGTTTAGCTTTTATGGCATCTATGTCGTGATATCCATCTTCATCGGTTTTTTTTAGCAATTCTTTTTTTATATCTTTTGGGATTTTCTTTTCTTCTTCAGCCATCTTTCATTCCTCATAATTGTATTTACTTAATTATCATCCATTTTTGAAGACTGTAATCTTTTGGTTCCACATTCCTAAAAAGTATTTGCATAAGGAGCTCCATTTTTTTTACAGAAGAAAATAAACTAATGATAGAAAACATTATCATTGGAAGCTATAGTGTACTGATGAATCTAATAGGCGATTTATCGAGATGTATTATACACGTATTCAGGTAAAACCAATTTCCATTCGTAAAATTCCCAAAGAACCAGGAGTTTACAAATTTTACGATGAGAATAACACTCTTCTCTATATTGGTGCGTCTTCAAACCTTTTTAATCGAATAAGTCAACATTTTGTCAATATAACAAAAGGAGATACTAAACAAAAGACGATAAAAGAACTTAGCAGCCATATTGAATACAAGTGTTATAGTACAATAGAAACAGCTTTCGAAGCTGAAAGGATAGAAATTTGGACAAACAAACCCCCTTTAAATAAACGAGGAGTATTGATACACTCTTATTCATTTATCGTAATTCGTTTTAGTCCCTTTATTCATATAGTTTGTTACTCAAATGATGAATACGGGAAAATAACGGAAGATGATGAATTTTATAGGATTAATACCTCGTATTTCAATTTGATAGAATTACTCGAAACAGCTAGAAGACAGTTACCTTTTTGTATGCCTACTTCGTACTCAAAATGCTGGGATCATCAGTTAAGATTGTGTGATTATTCTTGTCATAGAAGTAAGACCAAAATTGAAGAAAATTTTGATACACAAATCAATTTTCTGATAGGCTCGATTTCAGGAAAAAACAACACATTTATAGAGAATTTACGTGAACGAATGGCCATTCATGTTGAAAAATTACAATTTATGCGTGCTAAGAAGGTTTTATCAGCTATTGATTCAATTAATAAGTTAAAATTGCTATTTTGTGGAAAAGGTGTGATAAGAGATATAGACAAGTTTATTATTCAAAGAAACAAAGGCCAAATTAGTAATCGAAACCAAATTAAAATGGTAATTCAAAGGGATGGAAAGATGCTAACTGAAAATATCAATGAAATCAAATTAATTCATGAGATTCCTTTAGAAAGCTTAATTCTTATGTATTTAATAGAATATTATAAATTTTCAAGTTACGCACCAAATATCATCCAAATTAATTTTCCTCTATCTAAAAAAATTATTAAATCATTACACAGCTGGTTTAAACGTTATTATGGCAAAAAAATCACTATTGAAGTTTGTTAAGATAGTACCATTTAGATCAAATGGTTTCAAAAATGTTCTCTAACTCTTCCATTGAACATCTCTAGACTCATAGATTGTCTTTTATCTGCTAGTGAAAAAGATCAAAAAGAACAAAACACGTCAATAGATCAAATTTCATTCATAAAAAGGCTTGTTACTTAAGAATATGGGCATAAAATTTGAAAAAGGTACAATGAAGGTAATTAAAATGATGATCGATAAAGACTTACGTCAATTCCTTGAAAAAATTATGGCTTATGCAAATAGAACTGGAATCGCGTTTATGACTGGAAATATTTACGGTGGATTGGCGGGTTTTTGGGATTATGGGCCTGTTGGAGTTGAAATTAAAAATAGAATAAAGGAAGCTTGGTGGAATAAATGGGTACGTAACCGTGATGATATTGTTGGTTATGAAGGAGCAATTATCACTCATCCCAAGGTGTGGGAAGCCTCTGGACACCTATCAAGTTTCAATGATCCTTTGATTTTTTGTCAGGGGAAATGTAAGAAAAAATACCGACTGGATCATTTGATAGAAGATTCAGTAAACGTCAAAGAGGAAGGAATAGCTGTTGAGGAATTAACTATTGAGAATTTAGGAAAAATAGTGTTGGATAAGAATTTAAAGTGCCCTGAATGCAAAGGTGATTTAGGAAAACCAATAACTTTCAATTTAATGTTTAGTACACGGGTAGGTCCAGTTCAGGATACCTCTTCTATTGCTTACATGCGGCCTGAAAATGCTCAATTAATATTTTCTGGATTTAAAAATGTTACAGATTCAACACGAGTAAAAATGCCTTTTGGAATTGCACATTCTGGAGTAGTGTTTAGAAATGAAATTTCTCCTCGTAATTTTCTTTTCAGAGTAAGAGAATATGAGCTAATGGAGTTTGAATATTTTACGAATCCTGAAAAAACGAACGAATGTCCTTACTTTGACGATATCGCTGACTATAAGATAAACATTTATTCCCGATCAGAACAATTACAGAAGTTCGATGAAGATTATGTAACAATGATTGTTCAGGATGCCTGGGATAAAAAGATTTTCAAAAATCTATGGCAAGCTTATTGGCTCTCCTTATTTGGAAAGTGGTTCACAGAGGAGCTTGGTTTAAATCAGAAACGATTACGTTTCCGACAACATCTCGAAAGTGAATTGAGCCATTATGCGTTAGATACATGGGATTTAGAATATCACTATCCATTTGGATGGAAGGAGCTTATGGGTTGTGCAAATAGAACTCAATATGATTTGGAACAGCATCAAAAGTTTTCCAAGAAAAAAATGCAGTTTATGGAACAGGTAGAAGGAGGAGTTAATCGTTATATTCCTTATGTTGTAGCTGAACCATCAGTTGGTCTTGGTAGAATATTGTTGACAGTTATCACGGAAGGGTATACCGAAGAAGAAGTAAAAGGGCGAAAACGAGTTGTGCTAAAAATCCATCCTAAATTAGCTCCCTTTGATGCTGCAGTATTTCCTTTGCAAAAAAAAGACAATGTATCCAAAAAAGCAAAGGAAATTTTTCAAAATTTGCGTACTGAAGGTTTTGTTGTTGATTTTGATGTTAGTGGTTCCATTGGAAAACGTTACAGAAGACATGATGAAATTGGGACTCCTTTCTGCATTACCATTGATTTTGACACATTAAATGATAATTGTGTGACTATTCGGAATCGAGATACGATGGATCAAACTCGAATTCCTATCTCTAATCTTTCTGAAGAATTATATAGAAATCGACGGGAATATCAAATACAGTAATGTATAAATTTCGAGTAATCTATTCAATTCAGTCTTTTTCTTATGGAATTAAAGAATAAGTGATTCTTTCACGAAGTTTCCCTTTATTTTTGGTTTTATTGAGAGATACTTTTCCTATTTCAGCTGTGTTTTTTACATGAGTTCCTGCGCATGCTGCCCAATCGTAGTCATTTATACTCACAATCCTAAATTCTTTTACTGAAGAGGGAACCATATCTAAGTATTTCGTTTGATATTCTTTTTCTTTTAAGAATTCAATTGCTTCTTCTCGCGGTAAAAATGAAATAATAACATGCATTTTTCTCCCAAAGATCTCATTTATTTCATCAGAAATGGTCGAAAGATTTTCAGGAGATAGTTTTCCAATAGGGTGTAAATCTACTCTACTTTCAGTATTTTTTAAGTGAGTACTAACTGTTTCAGCGTTATGATTCAGTTGAAAATAACGACTTATTATATGTTGGGCTGTGTGAACACGCATTTGTCCGTATCGTTGTTTCCAATCCAGTTTCCCTTGAATTGACTGTCCTATCTCTAATTTTTCAAGAGAATTTAGCTCATGTATTATATTTCCTTGTTTTTGTATTGTATTTAATACTTCATAGGAATTAGTAGCAGTTTTTAATATTCCATTATCTCCTAATTGGCCTCCGGATAATGGATAGAAACTTGTTTGATCAAGTATAACTCCATTTGAGGTTAAATCAATAATTTTTGCAATAAATTCTTTTAGATAGCAATCTTTCAAATATAATCTTTCAGTCATTAGTATAAACCTTTTATTATAATATATTTATGTCAAAAGAGAGATCAATTCTTTTTCTAATGAATCAGTTATAATAGGTTTCATTGATGTCCCAAATAGTCTGCTCATTTCCTTCAATATCTCAATATTTATTAGTAAGCTAAATGTGGAGTTAGAGGTTTGAGAGAGTGATTCAAGATTTTGTAAGATCTCGCTTTCTGTCTTATGCGGGATTTTTCTTTTGAGTCTTAAAGAAAGTCTTTTTACGATTTTGGTTTGAAAAGTTTCTACTACAGAACCAATACATGTCATAAAATAAAATATGTGTTCAAAAACTTCCCCTTTTCGCATCTCATTGTACCTTGAGAGAAAATGATCTATTCCTTTCTGTTCTTCAAACGCTAATTCTTCAGCTAATTCTTTAATAAATGAAACATAAGGTTTTTGTTTGTCTTTAAACTTATATTTTGACGCATGATAGCTAAAGATATTAGTCATCTTTTTAATCACTTTACCAGATCCTTCGGCATGAAATTTAACCTGATTTGTCCGATCAATAATAATGTCTGGTTCTAGGTAGATTTGCTGTTCAGTATATTCTTTAATGATCAATTCTTTTGGTAATTCTGATGGAGGAGTCATTGTAAATCACGTGAGATTATAGATTAAAAACCAGTTAAATGAATCACCTTATTTTCGTTTCAATCTTTTTTTTGAACTTTTTTTGCTAAAAATTCGTCTAAGGGTATAGTTGTTTGAAATATTTTTATTTTAGCAGTGATTCTTTCAGAAGCGAGTTTTTCACGATCTTTTAATGGCATATCTGGATATCTTTCACGTATTTCAAGACGTTCATTATTATACCATTCAGCAATCACTTTTTCACTTATTTCAGGTTTCTCATGTATACCATGTTTCTCTTGGTACTTCTTCATCTGTGAATGAACGTATTTTTCTGCTAACTTTCTAATTTTCTCCAAAGGTTCATACGGGTGAGCTAATCTAATCTGGTCTTCTGCCTCTTGCCACCACTTTGCTAGTTCACTTGGACTAGGTTTACTTCTTTTAGATTTGCTCTTATTATTTTCCATATTATGGTCACAGACATGTACAGTCGTAAGTAAAACACGAGTTTTCTATTCACTTCAGCTTTTAAACTATTCTTCAAAAATTATTTCATTTCATTCTCTCTCAAAAAAAGTGATCAGAGATATCATCTCCTCGATCAGGAGAAGTGTTTTCATTCCTATAATCAAGAAAAACTTTATAGGTTGACTTTTTAATCAGATAATTGGAGTGAAAATCCATGTGGGACTGCCAAATTAAGTTATAATTCTTTTTCAATAAATTCAAATAACCACACGGTACTATACTCCAACCAAACAAATCTAATATTGTCCTTTTTGCCGAGGGCTTTTTCCCTCTTTGTAAGCAAATATGGATGTTATCATTTTCTTGTTGGTGATTAGGATGGATCGTGAAATTCAGTAATAAAAGAAAAAAAACAGAAAAACTAGATGAAAAACCAGATTGGATAAAGCATACTCTTTTTGAGTTAGTAACAGTATTACCAAATGTAAAAATAAAAACTCAGAGGAAAAAGACTAATGGTAAAATCTAAGACATAATTTGTTCAAAATACATAAAAAGTGAATTCTTGAATATAAGCAAATACAAAAGATTCAAGTCTAAAACTTACTTTGGTATGATTTTACCTTTTAATGTAAACTAGATGAACAAAATGGTATCCAAGATCGAAAATTTGTCTAGAAAACATGGTCTAATGTTAATAACAGATGATCCTGATTTTTTACATTGTTGCATGAAATGTGAAGTAGCCACCTCTCTTGGTTCTGTTGAATCGTGTCCACAACGAATTCATACATCCAATAGCTGCTGTCCATCTTGTGGAATCTTCCTTGAACATGGTTTAGAGGCAATGTTCGTACATTGGAAAGAAAATGCACAATTTTTTGCGGGGTTTCAGATTGTAGTTCCACTTAGGATTTCTGAGGAAGTAATTCGTTCAGCATTCAGATTACATAAAGTTCCAATAGCTCAATTACGTCTTCTCTATGAATGGAATAATAGAACTCTGGATATTATTTTTGAAAAACATATATCTTGGGTTATGACTATTCGACATGCCCCATGGCCACTTGATATTTTTGATACATTCTTAAGAGATCCATTAGTTTATGGACTAGCAGGTTTTTCAGCTAGGGCTGGAGCAACCGTTTTTTCTCAACTCCGAGGGTTATTCGAGGACTTAACAACGTGGTTTATTGAAAATTATCAAATAGACCCAGATGAAGTCTTCTATAATAATCAAAATGCAAAACAAGATAATATCATTTCTTATTATGTTTCCTACTTTTTAAGATTTGAAAATATAGCAAATATGGCAATCGACATTCTAGCTCCTGATTATGAAAAGTCTTCTCAGCCAGAAAGATGCTTGATAAGAACAGAAGGAAGCAGTCAGATACCAATAGTAACATTTCAACAGGTAAATGATGCATTAGTTATGCAAAAGGGGTTAATTACATCATGGCAAAAAATTGACCCCGCTTTGCAAAAGATGCTTGAAGAGCTGTCAATTATTACAACAGAGATGCGA
Organism: Candidatus Hodarchaeota archaeon; assembly: GCA_030589605.1. GTDB lineage: Archaea > Asgardarchaeota > Heimdallarchaeia > Hodarchaeales > Hodarchaeaceae > Hodarchaeum. The sequence goes on from JAUUVJ010000042.1 coordinate 13,401, forward strand.
AGTGTTTCGAGTATGAGAGTTAATAGCGTTACACAATTAAGTGAGTTATTAGATCGAACACAGATAATTCAAGCTCAATTTCTCAAACTTAAACCTGTTATTTCAAATATGCAAGGCCATTTATCTCCAATAGTACCTCTCCTTGCTGAACCAGTAATTAAACATCTTTTGCCAAGCTTTAATATGAATCTCATGAACTCATGGCTAGATTTCTCAAGATCTGTTGAGAGATCGGTCGAAGGTGCCAGTACCTATATTGGTGGAAAAATGAATTTGTTATCATTAGAACAAGAGAAGAAAACCACGAAAAGATTAAATCTATTAACAGCATTATTTGGATGTCTATCCGGTTTAAACCTAGTCGTGGCATATATTGCTTGGGCGACCCCTGAACCAACTTCAGAAATCTATCTGTCAATTGGGGCGTTAATGCTAAGCTTCATAGTATTAACAATGCTGTTTGTTACCAGATTGGTATCAAAGGATTGAGGATAAATTCTTCAAACAAATGGTAAATCTTTGTTACTCTGAATATCATTGATCTTTGACGCGTTTGATATATCCAAGTAATAACGATCATAAGTTTCTATAATAGTAAATCGAATATACTTTTCAAATTTCGATGAATTTTATTTTTCTTCCCAAAATAATAGAGAATCCAATAACAAGCAGGACAGTAGGACGTATAATAATCTGAATTTTTAAAATCTTGAATTCTAGCATGGGCTATTTTGTCTATCACATCAAGTCTGTGCATATAACCGATTCCACCACCACAACACTTGTGTTTGAAATCCTGAACTTCGTAACCAGATTCTTTTAAAACTTGATTTACCTTTTTATCAACATTAGGTAATCCTCTATACATCAATTGACATAGGTGTTGTATTCCAATCTGCCCAGTTTTTTTTGCTTCTGCGGGTTGAAG
>JAUUVJ010000141.1 GCA_030589605.1 Candidatus Hodarchaeota archaeon
AAAATCTGATTAATTCGTTTTTCATCTCCGTTGAGCATGATTTTAGTATTAATATCAACATCAATAGTTAATGATTTAACTTCTTGTCTTGGATTTAACACTTTTAATACATTTTCTATAATACTGGATAATCGGTACGGCTTCCATCTAATTTTAACTTTTCCAGCTTCAATACTTGAAGTAATGAGCAGATCTTCAATCATCTGGGTCAGGACTAGTGCACTATCAGCAGACATGTCAATAATAGCGATTTGTTGTTCTTCTTGCATCTCATCTCGAAACTTCTGCAGATTGCGGAGTGATAGATTAATAGCTGTAATGGGCGTTCGTAACTCATGCGATACAATTGAAACATACCTCTTTCGCATATTATCTAGTTCGATGAAGGGTGTCACATCCCGAATCGCAATAATCATTCCTTTAAAGTTATTTGGTGGGATTACAAGCTTAGAAGATACTAATTGTAAATGCAAACCTGAAATTGGTTCGATTGTGATCGGATTTTCATTTTTTGAATAATAGACTTTTGATATCGTGTCTCCAAAGATGTTTTCTACCAGAGATAATTCTTTAAGAGAGGTAGGAAGATCATTACTGTAAATAATATTATAATAATCCTTAAAAACTCTATTTACCAAAACAATCTCACTATTATCATCAATAACAGCAATACCATCTGGAATAGTCTCAACAATTATTTCCATTCGTTTTTTTTCTTCTTTCAAGTCACGAGTTGCCTCATCCACTTTTTGTTCTAATGAATCCCGTGCTTTCGCTAGTGCAAGTTCTGCTGATTTTCTCTTTGTAATATCTTGGACTATACCAACCATACGGAATGGTTTTCCTTTTTTATCGAGTAAAACATCACCTTTTTCTGATACCCAGCGGGTATTTCCATCTGCATGGATTATTCTATGCTCAATATCATATTCCTTCCCTTTCTCAACGCTATTGTTAACCGCGTTTATTACACACTGGCGGTCGTTGGGATGAACTGATTCCAGAAATCCCTCAAATGTGCCAGTAAACGAGTTTTTTGGTAACCCAAACATTGGTTCAATTTCATCAGACCACTCTAATATCCCTGAAGTTATATCCCAATCCCAGCTACCTAAGTTAGCTGCTTTTTGTGCAAGAAAATAACGTTCCTCGCTCTCTTTTAAAGCTTGTTCAGCTAATTTACGCTCAGTAATATCATGTACTGTCCCATACATAATTATAGGAGTACCTGCTTTATTCATCAGTACCTCGGCCCGTTCATTCACAATGCGCTCCTCACCAGTAGGCCGAACGACACGATGTTCGATATTATAACAATCTTTTTCATTCAAAGCTATTTCAACAGATTTTTTCACAAATTCTCTATCATCAGAGTGCACAGATTTTAAAAACCCCTCAAAATTTGCCTCAAACTCATCAGGAACTAATCCAAATATTCTAAAAACTTCATCTGACCAAATTAAATCATTTGTTTCGATATTCCAATGCCAACTTCCTAAATGTGCGATCTCTTGTGCTTTTGCAAGATTGGATTCGCTTGTTCTTAATTTCTCTTCTGCATATTTCTTCTGAATAATTTTCCACATGCTATCCATAAGTAGAGTTAATTGTTGAACATCTGATTGATTGTAATCTTCAGCCTTATTTCCAACTCCTGCAAGAAGCACGATTTTACCTTTATCAAATAGAGGGATGTTCATATGATTATTAATTTTGACATGTCCATTAGGATAACCTCTTTGATATTTGTTATGTCCTGTATAATCGTTAGTAATAATGGCTTTTCTCTGACGAATAGCTTCTCCCCATAATCCAGTATCTTTGACATTATACGTTGTTTTTTTGTCAAGAATCTTACAATCTTTCATTACATCCTTTGACCAAGCGTGTAGAGTCAGGGTTGATTCGTCATCGCTTACGAAGTAAATGTACCCAATTTTGCTTTTTGTCATTCGAGCACCAGCTTCTAAAGCGTAGCTGAGAATTACATCTTGTGTTTCTCCTATCATCTGTGAAAGGACATATAAGATTTCAAATTGATTTTTATTAAGGTTTAATTCTTCTAACATACGTTTTCGGTCTTCAACCATCGCAATATCATTCAAACCAAATGCAATATCATCCGCTACTTCCTGTAATAACGCCTGTTCTTCCTCCTCAATAGAATAATCAGGTGGAAGAATTGCAACTAATACTCCGTAGATTTTCTGATTATATTCTAATCGAGTGCCAACTAAGGTCATTTCTTCTGATCTGAGCGGACAATCTAAGCAAGTTGAATGACAGCTGGACATTATAACAAGAGATCGGCTTTTTAGAGGAACTGAACAACAATTAGGCAATTTATTCTTCTCAAGGTTGGACAAAACATGATTGAATTCTTCTCCTATTCCGTTTTCAGTAACCGATAAGCAATTTCCAATTTCATCAATAAGTACCATCCAAACACGCTTAAATCCTCTTGTTCCAGTAAGACTATTGCAGGCTTTTTTAATGAGCGTATCTCGATCTTTTTCTTTGGTGATTAAACGATTTATATCCCGAACTGCCTTAAGAACTGAATTAAGATGTTCAATTTTCGTTTCTGCTAATCGTCGTTCATTCAATTCTTGCTGTAATTGAGTATATAATTTTATTTTATCTGTTTCCAATCGTTGTTTTTCTAGAATTTCCTTTATCTTTAAAATTACTTCTTGCATATCAAATGGCTTAGTAATATATGCTGAGGCCCCTAGGTTTAACGCTTGCATTGCTGTTTCCTTAGAGGCAAATGCAGTCATCATCATTATTACAGTATCAGGATGGATCTGTTTTAAAGGTACTATCAATTCTATTCCCTTCGTATCAGGTAACCGGATATCTAAGAGAATAAGGTTGAATTTTTGTTCATTAACTTTTGTTAATGCTTCATTACCAGTTCCAACTGTTTCTATATTCCAATTCTGCTTGTTAAAAATTAGTGTGAGAATTTTACGAGTGTTTTCGTCGTCATCAACAATTAATATTCTTGCTTTCTCATTTAATTCTGATCGAGCTTTAATGACTTACTCCCTCCTTCCTTTTTAATATCTCTTCAATTAATTGAAGTATTCTAGACATGTTAAGTGGTTTATATAAACATGTATAAGCATCATTATCAAGAGCTTCAACTACTAGATCATTAACCTCTTGACGAAAGCCAGTCATCATGATAGCAACCACATTCGGTTTTGCCTTTTTGATAACCATATAGGTTTCTAGCCCATTTATTGTAGGTAATTTTATATCTATAAACAGTATGTCAAAATCGTTTTTCAGAGCTATATCGATTGCCTCATCCCCATTGGCACAAACAGCTACAGAATAACCTTGTTTGATAAGAATCTTGCGAAAATTATTGGCTGTTCCAAGATCATCATCGACTACAAGGATAAATGCCCCCTTCTTTTTTTCCCTTTCATTATTAATTTTAGAAACTATTTGTTCGATATCTACAGGTTTGTAAATTATTCCAAGAGCTCCCTCTTCTAAAGCTTCTTCAATCAATTCCTCAACTGAGTAAGCAGTCATCATCATGACAACAGAATTAGGGTTTATGGATTTTATTCTTTTAAAAGTTTCCACTCCATTAATATACGGCATTTTAATATCTAGAAAAATCATGTCGTATTTTTTTTCTTCCACCTTTTCAATTGCATCAAAACCATTAGAGGTAATGTCAACATCAAACCCTTTGTGTTTCAGGATTAAAGACATTGATCTGACCAAATTAATATTATCATCTACCAACAAAACGGAAGTCATAATTTTATTTTCCCTCGTGTTGTTTGAATATGGGTAGTTTAATTCTAAAAATACTACCTTGCCCAAGTTTACTGGTAACTTCAATCGAACCCTTGTGATTTTCGATAATTGTTTTAGAAATAGCTAAACCAAGGCCGATTCCCTTTGCTTTTGTTGTGAACAAGGGTTCAAAGAGTTGTTTTAAATTTTCTTTTGAAATTCCCTCCCCTGAATCCTTTAACGATAGTATTGACATATTTTGATCTTCTGTTTCTAATGAGAGTACTAATTCCCCTCCATCTGGCATGGCATGGATAGCATTACTCATAAGATTTTCTAACACTCGAGAAATTTGGGTGGGGTCAACTCTTATAATTGAGGATTTACCTAGAATTCTATTTTCAAAGTGAATATTTGAAGGTATTTTGATTTGAGTTATTATTTTCTGAATAATATCGGAAAATGTAACATTTTGGAGATTCAGAGGTTTAGACCTCCAGTATGCTTGCGCCACTTCCGCTGGGTATAGATCTGTTAGATTCTTACCTATTAAGTCCTTTTTAGACATGTTGTGAGCATCAGCAATTGCTTTATTCACTCGGAGATAATTATTCTCTGTATCTTTATAAAAAATAAGTCCAGGAACGTTATCCAATATTGTTTCCAATTCTTTTTGAACAACATGTACTTCCTTATTTCGTTGTCTTACCATTTCTTCTAAATTTTCAGAATTCTTCTTAGTTAGTGTATTTCTTAGTTCTCTAGTCATAATCAATTATCCCGTAGTGAATAACTTTTACTATTCACGAACTTTAGAATAAGAAAAACCTATAGCAAAAAGAATGTAAAAATTTGTAAAAGACGGTTGAACCAATATTCCAACAACACTCCTATATTTTAAACACAGATCAAATCCTTTAATGATACTTAATGAATTATTTCTTAGTTTTATTATAAGAAAAATTATTTGGCCATCTCAATTAAAATATAAAAAGAGAAGACTCATTCTCTATAGAACAATGACGAATTATCAAGCTTTTCAGTAGGTATTGTAATGCGAGAACTTATTCTGAAGTTTTTTTTAATATCTAATCCTAACTCAATCCTCTTAACCTTCGTAGTGACAAGTGGTTCAAAAAGTTTAGTTAAATCCTCTTCTAAGATTCCTCCTCCAGTATCAACAAAGGATAGAAATTCAATAGCCAAATTAGTTAATTCTTTTTGATGAATTCAGCCTGATACTATCTCATTCATGTTAGGTTGCAAGAATTTTCCTCCGTAAGATATTGTCAATCATTTGGATAACATTTACTAATTCTAGCGGTTTATAGAGGCATGTATAGACGTTCTCATTTAGAGCTGATTGGATTAATTCTTCTATTTCTTCTCGGTACCCAGTAATCATAATTATTATGACTTCTGGATCAATCTTTTTTAAAGCTAAGTAGGTTTCTAGCCCATTCATGATTGGTAGTTTCATGTCAATGAAGATAAGATCAAAAGAGTTCTCCTCAACTGATGCAATAGCTTCCTCACCAGTTGTACAGATAGCTACTTTGCTACCATTCTTACTCAGAATATTTTTAAAGGTAGTATAGAATCCTGAATCGTCATCAACAACCAAGATGAACCCTCTCTCGCCATCTGTCATCATCCTTCCAACATAGCTAACCATTTTTTCGATATCAAATGGCTTATAGATGATTCCATAAGCACCTTCTTCCAAGGCCTCTTGAATCAGATCCTCAACAACATACGCTGTCATCATCATCACTATTGTTTCAGGTTTAATCTTCTTTATACTCTTGAATGCCTCCACACCGTTCATAAGAGGCATTTTAATATCCATAAAAACTATATCGAAGTCTTAGTCTTGTTCCTTTATCTTTTTAATTGCCTCCACACCGTCTTTAGCGGATGTGACAATATATCCTTTACGTTTCAAAATAAAAACCATTGTCGTGGTAAGATTGATATTGTCATCCACAATCAAAATTGATGCTGTATCATTCAAGTTATACTACACCCTTTCCATTGATAGGGAGCTTGATGATGAATGTACTACCCTTTCCGATCTTACTTTGCACCTCAATACTACCATTATGTCCCTCAACTAAAGTCTTAGAAACCGCGAGTCCAAGACCAATACCCTTAGTTTTAGTTGTGAAAAGAGGCTCAAACAACTTTTCAAGGTTTTCTTTAGAAATTCCCACTCCATTGTCTGTGAAAGAAATAGCTACCCACCTTTTATCTAAAATTTCAGACTCGACGACCATCTGTCCAGTTTTAGGCATAGCTTGGACTGCATTAGAAATGATATTTATAAAAACCTGAATAAGTTGATCAGGGTCAACTAATATGGGTAAAATCTTCTTATCAAATTTTTTAACCACCTTGATCCGTTTTGGTATAGATGTACGAGAAAATGCTTTCTGAATAATATCATTAACATCCACAATACGTTTGTTGAGGGGTTTGGGACGAGCAAAATCAAGAAGACTAGAAATAATTTTCTCAGAGGTTTCCACTTCTTCATCTATGATCTTTAAACTCTCTCTTACTTCAGATTCAGATTCTTCAAGTGCCATGTTTAAGAAGAATGCGGCATTCTTGATCGCTCCTAGAGGATTACGAAGTTCATGGCCTACACCACCCGCTAATTGCCCTAGGATTGCCAGCTTCTCCGAGCGCTTTAGCTCCTCCTCCATTTTCTTACGCTCAGTGATATCTGTAGAGAATCCTACTATACCAATTATTACACCTTTTTCATCTTTGAAAGGAATTTTACTTGAATTGATCCAACTTCGACCTTCAGGTGTATCCCAAGGTTCTTCAATATTTAATTTGGGTTTACCACTTTTAATTACTTCTAAATCATCATCCCAATAGTTTTGTGCTTCATCATTTGGATAGAGATCAAACAAGCTTTTATTGACCATTTCTTCTTTAGTCATGTTATGGGCATCAGCAATAACTTTATTGACACGAATATATTTATTTTCTGTATCTTTGTAAAAGATTAGTCCAGGAACATTATCTAATATTATTTCCAGCTCATCCTGAGCATCTTGAAGCTCTTCGGTACGCTGTTCTACCATTTCCTCAAGCTGATTCTTGTGCTTTTTCAGTTCTTCTACCATTAGATTGATTTTATTTGAATTTTCTTTCTCTTTTTGCATTCGTTTTAGAACTTCAACAAATGCTACAGAAATAGCCTCAATTGCGCTCTGATCAGCTGCTTCGTATCCTCTTTCTTTGTTTGCCATCCCGATCATGCCAATAGTTTCACCCCAACGCTTAAAAGGAACTCCTAAAAACGCAGTTATCTGTGGATGTCCCTTAGGTGTTCCTTTACTATCAGGATGATTAGCTGGATCGTTTACTATCCGAGACTTGCCTTCTCGCATTGTCGAACGATCTATCCCATCAAGATTCATGTTAGAAATGAGTTCTATTTTCTCTGAACCAGGTAATTTACATGCTGCAAAACCAGGATCACTTATTGCAATGGTATCGAATAAACCAGCCTCATTGATTAACCCTATAAAACCAAATTTGCTGCTAGTCAAATCTTCCCCTATCGAAAGACAGATTTTACCCACCTCCTCCAACGTTTCACATGTTAGTGCCTCCTGAAGCACTTTATTGATAGCTTCTGTCACATTTGATTGTCTACGCAGTTCTTTGATCAATTCTTTATGGTAGGTGTATTGTTTTTGTAATTCCAACTCTATCCTTTTACGTTTAGTGATGTCACGTAATGCAGATACGCTATAAATGACGTTCCCCTGTTTATCACGAACCGCAGAGGCATTTAAACTGACTTCAATTTTGCTTCCATCTTTTCGTTTTACTTGCAACTCAACATCTTGAACTTTACCAGTCTTCTTAAAGGATTGCAATGTTTTTTTCACATCTTCCATACAATCAGGATGATATATTTCAAACACTGGTCTACCTACAATCCTTTCTTTTGTGTAACCTAGATTTTGTGCAAAGGTTTTATTGCATCGAATAATAACTGCCGTCTTTTGATCTATTGAAGCATACATATCTGGAGCATTCTCATAGAGATCCTCATACATTTCTTCTGATTTTTTCAACTCTACCAGAGTTTGCTTTAACTTCTCTTCAACCAATTTACGTTCAGTGATGTCAGTACTGATAGTTCCAAGACTACCCTCTACTTTGAAAACTTTCACACGATAATGTTTTTTGCCATATTTCGGATGAGTCACGACATCCTCCAAGATCAATGGTTTATCTGTTCTTAATACCTCCATATACTCATCATATCTATTTGATTCTTTAACATCTGGATATAGATCAACAATGTTCTTTCCAATGATTTTTTTTTCACTTAGACCTATCGAAATCAATGTTTCTTTATTTATATCGATTATATTTAATTTAGAATCCAATAGAATAAAATTATCGACTGCAGAGTCCATAAAACTTTTGAAGCTTTTCTCATTTTCTTGTAATTTTTTCCATAACTCTTCTTCAGTACTCATTTCTAAACCTCATTTAACAGAAATCCATATTTTCTTTTCCCATTGCGTCAATCGCTTGTAGGATTAAAATTCAACTTATACCAGCATTAATTAGAACAAAATTCTTTGATGACATCATTTTTTCTCTCATTAATGAGCAAAGATTCACTTTTTTTCCTCTTCATTATTCCTCTCTAACTAGCTTCTTTACTAAGCGGTGACAGTTTGTACCAAGGTGACTAAATTATCTAGATCTAATGGCTTGTAAAGTATCCCTTTAGCTCCTTCTTTTAAAGCATCATCAACAAGATCCTCTACAGCATATGCTGTCATCATCATTACCCGTATGTTAGGAACTATTTTCTTAATTCTCTTGAAAACCTCTACCCCGTTCATTCGAGGCATTTTGATGTCCATGAACACTAATGAGTAGAAATTCTCTTTAACCTTCTTAATGGCTTCCATTCCATCTTTAGCTGTAGTAACTATGAAACCCTTACGTTTTAAAATAAAAGACAAAGTTTTAGTCAAGTTAATATTATCATCTACTATTAATACTGATTTTTTTTCCAAGCTATTTTCCCTCCTTTTTTTCACTTGGTAACTTAATAATGAAGGTACTACCCTTTCCCAACTCACTTTTAACTTCAATAGATCCTTCATGTGCTTTTACTAAATTTTTTACAACTGCTAACCCTAAACCTATCCCCTTGGACTTTGTAGTAAAGAGGGGCCTATACAACATTGCTAGATTCTTTTTTGCTATACCTATTCCAGTATCGGTTATGGAAATCGTTACCCAATTAGTTTTCTCATTACCTGTTCGAATAATCAATTGGCCATGGTCTGTAATCGCGTAAATAGCATTTAAAATGATATTTCTTAAGATTA
>JAUUVJ010000416.1 GCA_030589605.1 Candidatus Hodarchaeota archaeon
AAATAAACCGAATCATTGGGTAGCGTGTTATTTTCCAGTAAACAAAATTTCTGATCGTGAAGAGAGATAAGTTTATTTTTGACTAATACTATCACAGCTGCTTTAGGAGACATGATCGGTCATGAAAAAATCCTAATTTTAGCCTTCTCAAGTTATGCAATCGGATTATTATTTTTCGTTTTGGGGAATAATTTTTGGGAATTTTTACCTTTTGCACTGTTTCAGGGAATTGGTGCCTCCCAGGAGTCAGGAGCATTGGAAGCTTGGTTTGATAACCAGTATAGAAGATTATCAAATGATCCTGAGACTAAGATATATGGTTCATTCAAGGGAAAATTATTTTTTGTATTCCGAATTACAAGTGGAGCCTGTTTTATGATAAGTGGAATAATTGCAGTTTTACTCTCTCGACGATTCTTATTCGTTCTTAGATTTATCGGTGTTATACTCATTATTTTTCTAATAATTGCATTGATAAAACCCGATGAAGTCAGAAAGCAGGAAGCAGAAAAAAACAGAAAACTAAGTCACTATTTAAGTGGTGGTTTATGCTATATTCTACTAGAGAAACGCAGCATCGCGTTCTATTTCTTTGGTTTAGCTCTAATTACTGCAGCATTTTCATCGATTTGGTCAAATTTCTTGTTATTTCCTCTATATTATTCCTATTCAGTATCTGACTATCTAGTAGGACTTCTTAGATCACTAATTTTAGTTGCAGGAGCGTTTTGGACATTGATCGGGATCAGAATCTCAAAAAGAGTTGATCATTCTCCACGCAATATTTTCATTTTGAAGATTCTAGCCTTTCCTTCCTTTTTACTAGTGGCCCTTTGTTTTTACCTAACAGTGCCTCCTACCAATAGTCTAGTTATTCAGTCATTTCTTGGATTAATCTTTATATTTCAGTTTTCGTCCTTAGGATTTGCATTAGATTATATTCTAAGGGAACGTTTAATGTTACAGATTATACCAGACGAATTTAGAAACAGTTTGTACTCATTGATACCAACACTCATTGCACTACTAAGTTTACCATTAATAGTAATTGGAGGTATTGTTGTTACAAATCTAGGATTTATAGCAGCAGTTCTCTTAATCCTCATTATTAATTCCATAGGGATAGGTCTAATCGGATTTAGCTTTAAATTCGGTCAAGAAAAGGTATTCACAACGAGAAGAGCATGATATTGTGATCAAAACATCAGAGAAAAGCCTAACAACATAAAAAAAATTATTAGACTAGTTCTTCTTAAGAAAAGGAAATCAAAACAAATATCTTCAATGTCGCAAAAGTCTGGATTAGCTCAAGTTTAGTGGAAAGGGAATTTATATTAATGTCGGAAATAGGGACATAAGATGGTATCTACCTTCATACTGGTTCAAATATTTCAACTTAGATGAAGATCCACTAGGAGTTTTTAGATCTCATATCAATAAAGTGAAATTTTACCCAGAAACTCAGTCAGTGGTAAAAAAACTCAGTCAGAAATATGAATTAATCATTGTTAGCGGAACGACGAGAGAAATAATTGAAATTATGATCGAGAAGGTTAGACATTATTTCAAACATATTTTTTCTCCTATATCGGATAGAAATGAAATAAAGAAGAAACCTCAAATGTATGAAATGATCTGTAAGAATTTAGAAACTGAACCTAATAAAATAGTACATGTTGGTGATGACTGGTATTCTGATTTCATATCTCCAAGAAAAATAGGAATTAAGAGCTTTCACCTGGACAGAACTAGCAAAAAGAGCGGAAAATTTGTGATCAAAGATTTAAACGAGCTAGAAGATCGCTTACCCCTCTTTTAAGGTATTTAACAAGCATTACAAATTAGGTTTATTGTAAAAACTTTATTCCTAGTGAATCGCCATCTTTATGGGTTAAGTGACATGTAATTAAAAGTCCTATCTTTTTTAATCTTCATAATGTCGTTTTTGAAGAAATACAATGGAATTTGGGGGTTTTTTTTTTGATCAAAGTGATCCTTTACCTATTTTCACTAGAAGAGATCGAGGAACAAAGGTATAAGACAAGAGGTTCGATAAAGAATTTAAAAAGCTAGTTTAGATAACTTCATGGTGAATAACCCATGAAAAGTAGGAAATATTTTTTTCTTTTAGCTTTAAACACCGTTCTTGTAGTCTCAATAATGGGTATAGCACCAATATATGGCACAGGTCCTCCTGTTTATCCAAAAGATGTGAATAATCGTATCATGAAGACAGATATTGGACACTATACACGGTTTGAGTCTAAACATAGGACTAATAGAAGTAAAAGCGTCAAGATTGAAAATGATGAATCAAACGAAACGTCTGAGACAACAACTAGTCTTAGAAAAAAGAAGAAGAAAATGAAAATCAAAGAGCAAGACGACGATACTTCTAATAAACCAAACTATAATGTCAATCATCTGATATATCCGAAAAAAGTTGCTAAACACCTGATGATGATAGATATTGGACATTATTCACGGTATGAGCCAAAGTCTAAGACATAGAGTAATGATACTCAAGTTACGATTTGATAATAATCTGTAATTATTACCCTTTTTTTTTTTGAAAATTATGGTTTTCCAAGGATTTCCATCAACAATTTTTGATATTCTAAATTCCGTGTTTTTTCTTTAGGTGTTCTTGGTAGCCAAGAGATGCTTAATCCACTCAATGTCGTCAAACCAGCCAAATCAGAAGAGCAGATATCAAGATTATGAGAACATTGTTCACTTTTCTCTAATTGAATAATATTTTATTTCATTTCTTTAATAAAACCGAGTTTTTGTGCTAATTCAGTTGTTTTCCAAACTTTGAAAATTGATTGTGATTCAAAATCTTTATCGTTCGACCAAATACCATCAACAGTCAGTGCTAAAGCGACAGCAATGAAAGGAACATCTTTTGGATCTTTTTTCCCAATTACATTCGTTGCTTGATTAAAATGATTCCACCAACGTGATTCAGGTATTGTTTTTATATTCTTCCTCAGAACATTAAGTATTTGTTGGATATCATCTTTGGGGAGCTTACTTTTAGTAGTTATAATACCTATATGGTTTTCAATTTCATTGAATGTAATTTCAGGTGTAAAAAGCTTGATACCTGGAAAAAGTACCATTTTTCGTGTTATCCCTTCACGAATAAGCGCAGAAATTATAATATTTGTGTCAATGACCAGTTTCATTTGTCTATTGACATCCTATTCAGAATGATACTTGGATAGTTTTTTTAATACCTGGGTGTCAATCAAATCACCTAACTCTCTTGCATCATCATCAGTTAACTGACTCTTTGCGGTTAATTTATCTAACAATTCCAACTCATCTAGGTATTGCTGGATTGCTTTACGAGCAACCTCGCTCCATCGAATTTCAGGATGATTCTTCAGTTTCTGATATAATTCTTCAGGTAGGGAAAGAGTAATATTCGCCATTGTTATCACATATCTATGTGAACTCACAGTACTTAAGTTTTTTCATTGCATGAAAATGTCGTAAAAGGCTGGTTTAGATAGAAATAAAAAAAAATCTTTTCAGATTTTTACAGTCTTAACTAATCCCTTAAATTCATTAGGTTAGAAAAATATATACTTAGTTATACAATTGTTTAACATTCACTATATGGAAAAATTAGTCTTATCTATTTCCAAAATAGAAATAGAAGAATGTATTTAGTAGGATTTAAAATACAAGAAAATACCTTGGTA
>JAUUVJ010000012.1 GCA_030589605.1 Candidatus Hodarchaeota archaeon
AAATTACAGGAATAGTCGGGCCATCTGGAAGTGGGAAGACGACTTTTTTACGACTAGTGAACAAACTCATTTCCCCTACTCAAGGCGAGATTAGTTTAAACATAAATTATCATTATTCCACTTTGTCATCACGTGGATTGCGTAGAAAAATTGGCTTTCTACAACAACTCCCCTCTCTTTTTCCAGGAACAATTAAAGATAACATTGAATATGGTCCACAACTTCAGAATATTGATATTTCAGTTCAAGAAATTAATGAACTATTAACAAAAGTAGACTTGGATCCACAGATTTATTTAAACCGTAAGACATCAGAATTATCAGGAGGAGAGCAACAACGAGTGTGTTTAGCAAGAACTTTAGCAAATAATCCCTATGTACTATTATTGGATGAACCCACTTCATCATTGGATATTGTTTCTGAGAGTATTGTAGAAGAGACACTCCTTAAACTGGTGAATGAAGAAGGAATAAAAATCATTATCGTCACTCACAGTCTAGAACAAACTAAACGACTAACAGATGAAATAATCTTCCTCAAAAATGGGACAATAGAAACACAAGCATCAACGAAAGAATTCTTTCAGACTTATTCTGAAAACCAAATAATCGATTTATTTAAAAAGGAGAAAAAAAATAATGGCAGAAATAATAAGTCAAACTGAACTGTGGGAAACACTTATTCGGATTTTTCTTTCGGGAATATTACTTCTAGTTATCCTCATAATATCATTCTGGCAACAACTACAGATGAGTAAAACGATAATTGTAAATTATATACGGGGGTTAATACAGATTGTTATACTTGCTTTCGTTCTTGTTTTGATTTTTAACTTAAAGAATTTAATGGTAATTTACCTTTATATGTTTGGAATGGTTATTTTTTCAGCTTTTACCGCTAGACAACGGTATAAATATATTGATGTTCTGAAAATGGAGGTCATTGCTATCTCTGCAGGTGGTTTAGGAGTAATGGGGTTTGTAACAATTTTAGGTATTATCGAGCCAACTGGGGAGTACTTGATTCCTATGGGAGGAATGGTCATTTCTAATGCTATGATCTGGACTACTATGACCTCAGAAAGGTTAACTTCAGATTTCATTAAAAATAAAAACTTGATTGAAGCATCCCTTTCTCTTGGTGCAAGTCCTAGAATGGCAATTTATATTCTTCTTCGAGATGCAATTCAGACTCCTTTTAATCCATCCATTGATCGAATAGCTGTTTTAGGCATAGTTTCAATACCAGGTTTGTTAGCAGGTATGATCATTGGAGGAAAAAACCCCATTATAGCGGCAGTTTATCAGATAATAATATTTTTAATGATCCAAGCAGCGGGTCTTATTGCAGTGGTAATTATTACCTATTTATTGATTCAGAAATTTTTCAACTCTTTAGAGCAAATAAATTATGAATTATTTACCAATAATAAGTAAATTACTATACAAGTTACATTTTTCGAGGTAATTCAATTGAAAAAGTTGATCCTGCTCCTGTCCCTTTACTGTGAGCTGTGATTGTCCCACCATGAGCATTCATAATTCCTATCGATAAGTATAGCCCTATTCCAGTTCCTGTAACAGAGTATTTAGTTTGAATAGAAACGAATTGTTCGAATATTCGAGAAAGATTACCAGGTGCTATTCCCGCTCCATTATCGGTGAAATTTACCCGTATAACTGTAGATGATATTTCTAGATCTATTTTAATAAGCCTAGTAATTGGATCTGTCTGTTTTACTGCATTATTCAAGAGATTGTCGATAACCTGTAAGAGACGATCCTGGTCTCCTTTGATAATAAGAGGGGCTTTAATTTGAGGTTCATCAAATTTAATCTGATTTTCTAGCATATTTCGATAAGGTTCTAAAGCTTCATTGAGAAAAGTACAAAAATCAAATTCTTTTTCAGTGATTTGAAATGTACCTTGCTTAAATTGCGCAATAAGCGAAACCTGATCAGTTAGTCTTTCAAGGCGATGTACATTTTTTCTAATGATACCTAATATTTTTGTTGCTTGTGGATCATGGCTAATATTTTGAAAATTCTTTTGTAATAAGTCAATATAACCTAAAATAACTGTTAATGGGGTTCTTAATTCATGGCTAGTCATCCATACAAAATTATCACGTCGTTCTTCTAGATCTATTTTGAGTTTTTCAGTTTTTTTACGTTCAGTGATATCTTGTACAGTACCCATTAACTGTGTTACCTTTCCAGTGTTATCCGTAATTGCCTCTCCTTTTGCCTGTACATATTTTAACGTTCCATCATCCAAAAGTAATCGATGTTCAATATCCCAAGGGGTCCCTTCTTCTAATCCTCTTCTAATATGGAATTGATCAAATTCTCTATCTTTAGGATGGACAACTTCAAGAAATTTTTCTAGCGTTGCTTCCTCACGACTTAAACTAAAAATACGAAATAATTCATCAGAACCAGATACTTCCATTGTATTAGGGTTAAGTCTCCAAGAGCCAATTTGAGCTATTGCTTGAGCCTCTCTAAGATAGCGTTCACTATTCTGGAGTGTTTCTTCTGTTTTTTTTCGTTCTGTTATGTCTACTCCAGAATTAAGAGTTCCTACAATTTTTCTATTTTCATCATAGAGAATTGTATAATTCCAAGCAATAATCCTTTCTTCTCCGTTTCTTATTACTATAGGAACTTCATAGTATTTTACATTTTCAATTTCTCCCTGCATCAATTGATTATATACAGGTTTAATTTCTTCTCGTAACCTTTGAGGAATAAAATTATCAAACCAGTTTTTTCCAATAATATCTTTCTCCTCATATCCTAGTAGTTCAGATCCTTTTCTGTTAATAAGAGTGACTATTTGTTTGTCATCCAGTGCCATTATTATGACTGCTACGATATCTAAATATAACTGTGTTAAATTTTTTTCCTTAAGTTGTTTTTCTTCAGCTTTTATATGTTCTGTGATGTCTAATACAATACCTCTAAAACCTACTATGTCTGTACCGTGGAGAATGGGGCTAGAATGCACGAGGATAGGAAAAGTACTTCCATCTTTTCGTAATGCTGTGTATTTATTATAGCTAAGTTTTTCTCCTTGAAATAATCCTTGGATATTCTGTTTCACTCTTTCCCTATCATTTGGAATAACAAATTGTGAGGGATTCAATCCATCATCAAGATCCTCTTGTGTATAGCCCATTGATTCAAACAGATAATGATTAGCATAGGTGAAATTTCCCTCCAAATCGAGTTCGAACACAATTTCAGGTAGAAAATCGGCTAATTCTCTAAAGCTTTTTTCCGCTAACTCGGATCTTATGAGACTTTTGATGCTTTCGGGAATATTACTTCGTTTAAAGATACCTTCCATTGTATTCACCCTCAAAAGAATATCTATCCCTTCCTATATTAGGATTCTGAAATACAATATTTTTTTAGTTCAAAAAAGCTTTATTTTGGTTCATGTTTGAATAAACAGGGTGATTAATCCAGCTATTCATACTATTTTATTATTTGAACGATTTCTCTTTTTTTTAAAGGCAAATCAGCTAGTATCCTGGATGTATTCTAATGTAATTCGAATAAAAAAGAAAAAAGTTTTTAATAATTAATCTGCAGATTCCCTATTCAAAATAAGATAAGATGATTTGTATGGCAAAAGAAAAAAGCTTCTGTGAATGGTGTGGTGAACCTAGATCTCAAGATGACATTTTCTGTGCTAGTTGTGGTCAACAACTGAAAGGAGAAAATGCTCTTAAAGGGCTTGTAGATTTACAATTGGACAACAATCAAATTTATGGTCTGATTGTAGCAGGTTTCGTTGTTCTAAATATTATAAACTTAATATTTGCGTTTGTTTTCCTTCCCGAAGGAATGGATGATTTTCTTCTACTAATATTAGTTATACCTACGCTTGTTACCATTATTGCATTGGGTGTTATCTATGCAGGTATCAATAAAGAAGGAAGTCGTAAATGGTTTGGTAAACAAATCAATCCTTATAAAAAGATGAAAACCTCTGAAAGAGTAACAGAGCTAATATTTGGAGTGTTCTTTAGTTTTATCTGGTTAGGAATTTTAGCCATAATCTTTTTTGATGAAACAATTCCATTATTTACGAGAACTGATACTTTTGCAATCCTAGTAATTTTCATTCCAGCAATATTTGGAATCTTCAAAAGTGTATTCAAAGGGTTTTTTGGGAATTCACCCCAAACTCGAGGTATGCTGATTTTATCTGATTTTGTAACCATGATTGGTTTTATTCTTCTTCTATCTAACTGGTTTTTAGATATTCCAGCTTTCATAGAATGGATAGGAACGATTTTTGGTGAAGGTGTAATTAATTGGATACCAATAGAATATCCTCTCATAGAACAGTTTGTTCAATTCGGGTTATGGATTGCGGTTGTCGTACTAGCTTTTGGAATACTGAAACATCTCTTTATATCGTTAATATGGATGGATATTCGTTTGAATACTTTTAATGGAATGCTTGCCGATATAGTTCCCTTTGAGGATGTCAAAAAATAACTCCTTCCCTCTTTTCTTTTCTCTTTTTTTCTTAAAACAGTCCAAGAGTCAGGATCGAATCAAACGAATTTCAGAAGTAATAGTTTCAGATATGTTACTTATATAACTGAGAATCTCGTTTAAGTGAGCTTTGATAAGTTCTTCATCTGTAATATAAGGACACCAGGCAAAATAAAGAGCATTTTTTGCTTTCATGGTTATGGAGGTTCTTCTTGCAGGTCCGTACAGGATGGAAGCAAGCAATCCCTCTCCATCCTTAAGAATAACATCGTTTTGTTTTAATTTTTGTTCTTGACCATTTAACTTAAGATAATTTTCTCCTCCACTGGAGACATCAAAGGTTAGATTACCTTGGATTTTGTCTAGATCATGACCAGAAGTTAAAATACAGCTATTAAGCTCAGCAAGAAACATAACATCGACTAACGCAGAAACTTTTGGAAATCGTCTGCCATCTTTAATCGTCTTGATCTGGAACTCGATAGGATATGTTTTTTTCCATTGCTTGAAATAAGAGTCATAATTCTTAATCATACTACTCCTTTCCACTTCTCCCTCACCTTCCTTAATTTTTCTCTCTAAATCTCGATTTCTCTCTTACAAAGTTTCATGAGATTTTATATTAGCAAAATCTCTGATGATTAAACTACCAAATATCGATTCAGGATATAAATTTTTCAAATCAGAGGTTAGTTGTATTTGCATTTTCTAGAACCACCAAAAAACTACAGTCTAATATTGTAGTAGGGCGTTTTAGAGATTCAATTTAGGAAATTATTAACTATTATGGAGAAAAGATCTAAGTCGTTCCTTCTATCCATTTTTTCAATTCATCAGGATGATATTGCAATAATCTGGAGAAAAATCTATTAGTTTTCGAATGTGAATCAGATGAAATATCTAATTTATCCAATGGAGTGTTAAACTTGCGTTTAATTATTTCAAAGAAGTACTTTTCTTGAATTAACATTTCAGTTTTAATAGCAGACATGATCTGTTTACTGATTTTATGAGCCGTTGAATAAAAAGAAGAGTCTGAATCACTCCATCCTTCTTTACGTGTGAATTTAGTGAAAGAAAGAGGTTTACAAAAGGAAATTGACATGAATGATTTGAATTTTGGGATAATTTTACCATGAGCGAGTGCTTCAAGAGAGCCATGGATATACATAGGCACTACAGGTATCTTGCCATTGAATCTCAAAATTAATCGTCCCACTCCTGATTTAGTTTCTTGAATAAAGTTATGGTAATCATGGAAAGGATTACTGGGGATTCTTTTACCTTGAGGAGCCATAAGGACAGCAATATTTTCTTTGAGTAATCTAGCCGCGTAATCGAGAGCAGGAGCAGGATTTTGAGGATAGACTGGGAAGGCTCCCACATACTTGACAAGGCCAAAGAGTCCTTGTTGCATTGCTTTTCCACTAGCCATTAATCCACACATAGTTCGATTTCCAAAGGGATAAACTATGGCACTAGCAAAAAGAAAAGAATCTAAATGAGATCGGTGATTAAAGCAATAAATAACAGGAATACCTTCAGGAAGCCTTTCAATGTGTTCTATACCATTAACTTCAAATTGAAAATATGTACGTATAATACGAGGGATAATTAACTTAGCAAACTGGTAGAATGACTTGCGAAGAAAAGACCAAGACAACAGGGTGTCTTTTGGAGGAGAAAGAACCATTTTGAGTACCTATTAACTTGTTGGTCCCCTTATTTGATTAAACAAATTTCGATTATAACAAATATGTCTATCAACTTTCTTAATTTAAGATTGTTTCGACTTTTTCTTGAGTGCTTCTATCATTGATATTTCAATTATTGCTAGAATAATTTGGATTTAGGTCTAAATCGAATCCCTTCAAATCATTTTGCAATAGTGAACTACCCTGTCCTAAAGAACATGGCTTTCTACGAGTTCACTGAACCTAGCAACAATTTCCTACGAAAATACCAATCAAGGTAGCTTTCAAGATATAAATATGAAAAATGTGGGATAACTTTATTTATATGAATGTTCAAGGTATTCTCATCTTTAGCGAGAGTTATGTTAAAAATAGTGTTTTGTAGATGAAACAAATCATTAGAATAGTATCAACCTTAGGATTCCTCCTTATATTCAGTACAATTGTATTTTTCCCTCGATTGGATATCGTTATAGGTGAACCATTACTTAATAATCCACAAAAATATATTTTTGAAACTTCAAGTGCACATCCAGCTTCAATTGATCCCGCAATTAATTATGTATCCTTTGGATCAGGGATAAATGAACTCATCTATGAAACGCTTGTTGATTATGTAGGCAATTCAGCTAATGAGTTAGAAGGAAAACTAGCAACTGATTGGATCATCTCTTCCGATGGTTTACAATATACCTTTAATCTAAGAAAAGATGTTACTTTTCATGATGGTACCCCTTTTAACGCATATATCATGAAGTATTCACTGGACAGGGTTGTAATTCTAAATGATCCCGGGGGACCTGCTTGGATGATCCAACATGTAGTTATTGGGGGTAACGAGATCAAATCATTGGAAGATGCCAATATTAGTGATGCCATTACATTCATCCAAGGAGAGGCTTTCAAGGTTATTGACGATTACACCTTCCAAATTAACTTAGAACGGCCGTATACTCCATTCATATATGTTCTAGCTAATCGAATGGGAGTAGCAGTCTCACCAAGAGCAATAGCAAAGAATAAGCCTTTTTATTATACAACTGATCAATATGATGACTTTTATGGCATGGTGTCATTACGTGATTGGTTTCCCGACCTTACAGATCAGGAAATTTGTACTAAACTGGGTCTAGAATCGAATTGGGATGTAGATATCTCAGGAGTCGTTCCCAGCTCCGCTGGAGATGAAATGAATCGACATGAATGGATGAGTGTCCATGGCGTTGGTACTGGACCATATCAACTCATTGAGCCCTCACATTTTGAAAAGAACAGGGTTTGGTGGGGGTCATTTGCACAATATTCCCCTGATGAGATTTTCATCGAAATTGTTGATGAACCCCAATTACAAATTTACGATATTAAAGATGGTAAGGTAGATGAGGCTGTAATTCCCGTGTATCAGGCGTCTGAAATTGTGGATGTTGATGAATTTCCACTGAGTAGAGAACTTGAAGTTTTATCAACATTTGAAGGAATTCAGGCTTTTAGCACTCGTACTTTTAATCTAATATTTTTCGGTATGAATATGAATGACAATCTTTCACCCTATATCAATGAAGACCCCAACACAGAATATGTTGCCGATAATTTTAACCGCTATAGCTGGGGTACAGAGAAGGCTAGCTCCAATAACCCCTTCACTGCGCTACGCTTTCGGAAAGCTTTTGTAATGTCATTTGACTCTGAAAGTATAATTCATTCTACACTCAATGGCTTTGCTGAACCGATGGAAGGCTGCATTCCAAATGGAATGCTGGGTCATCATGGAAGGTTAATCGAAGAAGGATTTATTCCAACATATAATCCCGCTGCTGCCATGGAACTCTTCAAAGAAGTAAAATGGAATGGATCAATTATTTTATCCTTTTGGGAAGAATTTAGGTTTCGTAAACAAGCACTAGAACTACTAAAGGATACAATTAATAATATGGACATTGGAATCGAGATAGTTCTCCAATCCCTTGATTGGCCTGATTATCGCGATCGCCGGTATAATCAATTATTAGTTCTCGATGGCGCTGGCTGGGTACCAGATTATGCAGATCCAGACAGTAATATTAGAGGTTTCTTACATAGTCAGGATGGCTATTTTGGTCCACGAATCAATTATATTAATCCATCACTAGATGCTTTAATAGAACAAGCAGCAGAGGAAACAAGTTACACGAAGCGGGAAGAAAAATACTGGGAAATCGAATTAATGGTGGGTGAAGACGTTCCATTCATTTATGGATCTCAGGTACACCGTTTTACTGTTATACGTGATTGGATTCATGATTACGAAGAATCGGGATCATTCAATCCAATGTCGTTTATGGTTAATGCGGAACATATCAATAAATATGAGGAACAGACGATAGTAATAACTCCAGGGTTTGATATAGGCATCGTAATCGCAATTGTATTTATCTTTTCTTTGATTCAACGAAGAAAGAAACAATGATATTATCACTTAATATCGTGATTTTCCTCCCCCCCATAAGAAAAACATATAGATAAGCCAAGAACTAATAAAAATAGATTGAAGGCCTCGGAACTAGGGTTTCAGTTTAATTTTGCTTCTTTATCTATTCTGATTTTACTTTATACAATAAAGGTGATTGATGAAAAAGCGTTTATTGCTTTAACTGGGCCAATAATCGCGGTAGGAATCATTCTCTATTATTTTGGTTATTACAGTTTTGGGCGGAACTGATAAAGGGAAATTTTGTGAAAACTCGGATTAAAGAATTCAGAGCACGATATAATTTAACTCAGAAGGAACTTGCAGGCAAAGTTGGTGTTCGAAGATAAACAATTATGTTCCTAGAAAAAAGAAAGTACAATCCCTGTCTTAAACTAGCATATAATATCGCTCAGGTTTTCGAAACCTCAATTGAAAACATTTTTATCTTTGAGATTGAAGAATGAAAACTTCCTAACTCTACTGTTAAAACTGAAATTTATTGTGCCATGGCTTATAGTTTTCAGGTATTTTAAACAAATTATTCTGTTCAAATATATTTTTTTAAATATACAATACTTCTGGATTTGATGAACAAGAGATTTTACTAGCAAGGCTATCTAATTCTTCGTATAAAACTAGTTTCAGTTTTCTTTTTAGGTTTCAAATACCCCACATTTCCGAGGCAAGAACTTCTACCTTATTTGATCAGGAGAAAAATAACAGTAGGGAATATTTTACTGACGATATACCATCTATCTTTAACCTTTGTGCTTATGATTACAGCCAAAGTAAAGTGGAAAAGAATTCGCTTATGAAATGACATATTAATCTGGTCAAGTTTCCTCAGGATTACCTAGAGAATACTCAAGCCTTAAATATTATTATGAAAAAGTAGATTCTGAGGATAAAAAGTTGGGAATTGAAAATCTATCTTCAACAGGATTTCAGCCTGAATTAGTCAATTTAACTGAAATGAAAGAAGTTGTAGCTACATCTATCTTTATTGGAGACGGAATGTCTGGTAAAACTCAGATTCTAATTACCCTTGGAAAATTATTATTGGAATATTTACAGAAAATCTATCAGATATCAAAAACGAATAATCCAAGCCTAGAGGCAGAATCACAGGAATTTTCAAAATCTCTTCGAACTTGGGCTGAAGGATATGGTTTTTTCTTAAGATATGGAAAGATAAAATGGAATATTATGGATGTTAGTCTTGATGCAGAAACTGTAGGATTAGAGGATTTTGAATTCATCTTTCCATATGTCTGGAAAGGACAAACGTACAAAATAAAACTTCAAGGAAATGATGTGGGAGGTCAAAATATATTCGATCATTTCAGAACTGTTCTAGGTAAGATTGTAAGCCCAGAAGATTTTTTAATTGTTGTTTTTGACAAATCTAGACAGTTATCATGTTTTAATAGTATTAACCAGATTAAATCTATTATTGAGAATCGATCCGATTTTCCTCGAATAATCTATTGCGTGAACAAAATTGATTTAGAGGAACATATTCAAGCCACAACTTGGCGTGAGGGTGTATCTAAATCAATATTACAGGAGATTGAAAGCATAAGTTATTCTCATCAAGGAGAATACTCTATACCATCTTTAGTAGGAAAAGAAGAAAAAAGCATTAGGTATAAAATTGAGAATAATAGATTGACTTTTCCTGACTTAGAAGCAATAATCTATAACTCGATTAGAAGTTCGGATAGCAAATATAAAACGCAACTGATGAGTGAAGTTAATACTAAAGCTCTTTCTCGGGAAATTGCTGCTCAAATATCCTATAGCAAAAAAGCAGATAACATTGGAAATCAAAATGACCATTTAGGGGAATTATGGAGTGATTTTAAAGACTTACTCTTTCAATATCGTCCTCTTGCAATACAATATTCAATAAAATCCGATTTAGCCCGAAAAGAAGAAGATTCTGATATTTATGGCCGAATACGAGAAAAATGGCTTTATTTTGCAGTCAATTTACCAATCCCTGAAGAATTAGTAATGTTAGCCATTGAAAAAGCGGGCAGTGCGGGAGATATTCTTTCGGAAATGGAAGCTGTTTTCGATACAAACGCTCTTATGGGAAGTGGAATTCTTAAGATAATAGATCATATAACCCAAGAAGCTTTGATCAAAATTGGAGAATCAAGTATTCAAAAAACAAAAGAACCAATCAGAAGACAATTCAGAAGATTTTAAATTTCTGCTACATGTTCTTAATCTATCCAAACTTCTCGTTCTCTGTTACAGTAATTGAATGAGGAAACCTTCATGCTATATGAGGAATAATACATTTCACAAAATTCCCTCAATTTATGTATTTTCCTATTAAAAAGACTTCTTCTGATTGTTTATTACCCTTAATCCTGTAGTTTCGGCAAATTAATTGTTAATGTTGTACCTGTATCTCTACCCTCACTGTAAGCGTATATACTACCATTGTGGAGACTGATTATTTCACTAGAGATATATAGTCCATTCCCTGTCCCTGTAATATTGTATTCTGTTGGATAGGATACAAATTTATCAAAGATTTTCTCCAAATTATCAGGTTCTATCCCAGCACCATTATCAGTAACAATTATCTGAACTTCAATATCAGAAACACTCAATTCTATAGAAATATTCCTGGTTTTACTTTGAGAGTTATTGATTGCATTTTCAAGAACATTGCCTAGAACATTTTTCAGTCTTTTAGGATCACCATTTATGATTATTTTTTCTTTAACATTAAGGTTGATCCATCGTATTTGTCCTTGATATAATCTGATATATGGTTCAATGAAGGAGGTTAAAAACTCAATTATTTCCATTTTCTCTAAATTAACTTCAAGTTTTCCTCTTTCTATTTTGTAAATGTCACTTACATCACTACTAAGATCTTCTAAACGATGTAAATTCTTCATTATAACATCTAAGAAATAAATTTTTCTTTCATCTTCTTCTTGCTTCATTAAGAATTCTGTATACCCTTTTATAATAGTAATAGGAGTACGTAATTCGTGTGCGGTTTTGTCCATAAATTCTCGCCTTTTCTCAGCAAGTGATTCTCGTTCTTCTTGAGTCTTTTTTCTTTCTGTTACATCGCGAGCAACTAAGAAAAATCCTAAAGGGTGGCTTAACTCATCTTTAATAACTGATGTACTTATTTCAGCACTGAATTTGCTACCATCCTTCCGAATCATTGTGTATTCAGTCTCATTAATTGCTCCTAGCTCAATGGTCTTTTTCATATTCTTAAGAGCATACTGGTGGTCATTGGGAATAATTAAATCATAAACACTCTTTCCAATTAATTCATTCTCTGTTTCATAGCTATACAACATTACTGTTTGCTGGTTAAGGACAACAATGTTCGCATTAAGGTCTAATAAAAGTATAGCATCTGGTGACAGTTCCACAAGCATACGATATCGTTCTTCACTTCTGTGTAAAGCCTCTTCAGCTTTTTTACGCTCTGTAATGTCAGTAAAAATATAAACTATACTATTAGATCTTTCAGGCGTAGAAATAAGAGAAACAGTTGTTAAAAAAACAGGTACCCGATTACCATCTTTTGTTAAAAGATTACACTGAAATGAACTACTGATCCCCTCATGATGTTTTACAGAGTCCCTCTCGAATTTATTAAGTTCCTCTGAGGGTATAATAATATCCTTTTGTTTTCCTAGCAACTCCAATTCAGTATATTTTAGGATCTCAGCAGCTCTAGGATTTACAAAAGTAAAATTTCCTTCTATACCTTCTAAGAGAATTCCTTCATTTAAACTCTTTACCAAAAATTCGTATCTTTCTTTATATTCGTTTAGATCATCATCTTTTTTTTTAATAAGAGAAATAATTTGTTGTTGAAAACTAGGAGGTAATGAACTGAGAATATCGCCTTTAATGAAATCTTCTATATCATTATTCTCCATATTCATGATTATTCACCTATTTGGATATCAAAGTAAGTTATGAACTAGAATAAATAATCTTCTAAATAATTCGCAAGAATATTTATGAAAAAACTGAATTAGTTACGAATACCACTTCGAGTTTAATTTTAAAACGATTGTTCACAACAATTTTTAAGCAAGGATTATCTACATTTTTTTGGATAGAGGAGTATTTGTCATAGATCACAAATCTCCAATATTAATTACAGATCTTTCTTTGGAACAAGCAATTAAAGAATTAGAAGAAAAATTATCGAAAAACCCCCTCCTTATCGATTTAACTGAAAAGAATTACCAAGAATTATGGGAGAGTTTTGCACAATCTCAAATAATACAGGAAGAAAAAAGTCAGAACAGATAGAGAACCTATCGAAAAAAAGGAGAAATGTTGTCTCAACGGATGAGACAACTGCTAGAACATTAAATGAATCTTTTAAAAGTAAAAAGTTTCTTGGGATCAGGGAAAATGGACGATGATTCGGATAGATTAACGATTTCAGTGTTACACACCTTCAAGCAATATTGTCGTTTTAAAAAGCGCTAAAAAAATAAGTAGATATGAGTTGAAGACGCCTACGCAATTTTTTGTTACTTTCTTAGCTAACATTTGGAAAAAGCTTTTTTAATTAGTAATATCATAAATAATAGAAAAAGAATATTATCTCGATATTTCTTTGTTTGTTCGTCGTTGTCCATATTTGGAATATTAGTAATCAAAAATAAAGTCAAGTTCAGAAAAATGAGGAATGAATGGAAAAAATCTGTTACTTAAGGGTTATAATGAGGATTACGATTGTGGAGTCAAGATTAGAGAACAAGTTTCAGGAGCAGAAAGAATTTTTTCAGAAGACATTGGAATCTTTCGGTGTACCATTTTATATTATTAATATCGATAACTATAATGTTAAACACGCAAGTATATCTTTCGATTTGGATCTCTCAAAGGATGAAGTAAAATGTTACTCTCTTCTTCATAGGAACCGAACACCCTGCAGAGGTGAAAATGAATCATGTCCAATTTCAGAGATTAGAAGAACCAAAAAAAGGGTGATAGTTAAACACATTCATTACGATAAGACGGGCAATTCTAGAGTACATGAGATTCATGCTCATCCAATTTTTAATGACAATGGAAATATCACACACATTTTTGAGTATCTATATGATATATCATCCAGGAGAGTTTTGACTAAACTAGCTCCTCATTCACTAGTGGAACTACCAGACAAAAATTCAGCCTCTGATGAATCATATGAATTGATATCGGGTACTAATTTCGAGATGGGAGCACGAAATATCTTTGATAGTTGCAAGGATGTAATTGGCGCAACTAGTGGGTATGTTGCATTGTTATCTAAGGATGGAACTCTGAACGAAGTTGTTTTTCTTGACTCAGGAGGTTTAACATGTAATGTAGATCCCTCTTTACTAATGCCAATCCGTGGTTTACGTGCTAAAGCTTATAAATCTGGTAATACTGTATTTGAGAATGATTTTCCTGATAGTAGTTATACAGATTTGTTACCAGATGGACATGTCAAACTTAAAAATGTTCTCTTTGCACCCTTGAATATTAATGGTAAAACAGTTGGTATAATTGGCCTTGCAAATAAACCAGGTAATATTACCGAATATGATGCTCAAATAGCCTCAATGTTTGGAGATATAATTGCGAAAGCTCTAGATAACTCCTATAATATTGATATATTTAGTATGACTGAAGATAAGATACAATCGAATTTAGAAAAGGGATCATTTCCTACTAAAAGTGAAATGGAAGAGTTTCTTAAAAGAACAAATGATCTTAAGGAGCGAATAATAGAATTAAATAGTTATCATGAAATTTCAAAGATTTTTTCAGAGCAAAAGCGATTACGTCTCTTACAAGAGCAATTTATAGCGGTTTCAACGCATGAATTACGTACACCTATGACTGTAATAAAGGGGTACATTGACTTTTTACTCCGGTATCCTGAGCTTACAATTGATAAAATCACTCAAATTTTCAATATTATTAACAAAAGTGTGGATCGTCTGATTAAACTAATAAACAATGTTTCAGTTCTTTCAAAAATCCAAACCGATATATTTAAAATTTATCCACAACCAATTAAGATAATAGATCTCTTATCTACTATTCAAGAAGAGATTCAGGTAGTCTATTCTCATAGAATTATCAATTTGAATTATATTCCACATTTGAAAACGATAAATATGATAAATATTGACAAGGACGGGATAATACAAGTACTTAATAATCTAGTAAGTAATGCTGTAAAGAATTCGCCAAAAGGGAGTATTATAAATATTTCAGTGATTTTAAATCCTGAAAAGTTGGTTATATCAGTTCAAGATCAAGGCCCAGGAATCCCTACCCATATTCTCTTTAGACTTTTTCAACCATTTTCTCATTTTGACACTGAATATTCTTCAGGAGGCACAGGACTAGGTCTTTTCATAGTAAAAACTATCGTTCAAGAACATGAGGGGATAATTGAGGTTCATTCAATTGAAGATATTGGTTCGACATTTGTGATAACTTTACCAATAAAAATCGTAGATTAAATATACAATTTTAGAGAAATAATTCTGTTACATTAAAATGATCAATTTATTATTTTTTTTTAGATCTGGAAAACAAAAATAAAGGCAAAGTTTTTTTATACCAGATTTAGAAGCAGATTTCGATAATTAAGCTTAAAAAATCTTATCAGTATTCTGACTGTAATGAAATGGTGAAAAATTTGGTAAAACTAGATCAAGTAATTGGACAGGAGATTACTCTTACTGGATTTGCTAAAGTAGCCAAAGGAGGAACAGTTCTTATCACAGAGGATAACAATGTAGTTTATGTAAAAGGATCAGGATATTGGCCACTAGACCTGATAAATAAACAAGTGAAAGTTCGGGGAGTGTTGAAAAAAGAGCAGTTTATCCCTGAAGCCACTATTGATGAGTATGGCGGTATTAGCAGCGGCGCTACAGGGAAACAATATGTGCTGGAAATGATAGAGTATTCAAAGGTCTAAGAAAAATATCATTTATTTTATCGGGGAAGAAAAGCATATTTCTTCGGAAGGAATAAAGGAGAAGAGAGAATATCAGATTTCCCTAGGGTCATTAATTCCTCTTTTCACCTTTCTAAATATCAGAATTACTAGAATTGGAAACACAATCACGATTCCAGTTATACTGGGAGTTGTGGAAGATTTTTGGAGAAAATAATGCGAATTAATCTTCGAATTTTAATTAAGTATCTTTTTCATCCATCATTTGACAGATCTTTAGCGGTGAATGATGAAGCCTAAAGAAAAAGAAATCATTGATACTAAAATAACAGATCAATGGGGTGTAAATTGGACACCCATGGAAATTGCAAGGGACTTTCTTCAAAATTTCTACGATGACAACAAAATAGATGATATTAAAATAGAAATTAAAAGAACATCTGTTGTTGTATCTGCTCCTAAGGTCTTTGATTATAAAGAATTACTATATTTGGGTTCAGATAAAGAAAAAGGAAAAATTGGACAATATGGGGAAGGATTCAAAGCTGCAACGTTAAATGCTTTGCGAAACCATAATTGTAATGTAATAGTTATAATCAGGGATATTAAATTAGATTTCTTCTTTACTTCTGAAAAAATAGGGAGGACGGAAAAAAAAGTGGTGAAATGTAAGAAAACAACTTCCAGCAAAACTCCAGGAACTAAGCTTATACTTGAAAATTGTCCTGAAGAATTACTAAACGAATTCAGATTTGGTCTAAAGCATTTCTACTATGATAACAATCCTCTATTTGGGGAAATTTTAGCGAGTACATATGAACAAGATATTTTTGTGTATAAATCTACAGATAATAATGGTTATGTTTTCTATAAAAATCTCTTACGGGCGAGAATAGGTGTCCCACTTGTGTTAGTTTGTAATCGAGCGTACTCCTCAGTGGATAAGGTAATTCAATTCGACCGAGACCGAAAAGCATTTGATACTCATGTTCTAGAGAGCATTTATGAATTCATTTTTAGACCACTTAATAAAATTAGTCCTATAGTGGAATTTCTACAACCTTGGTGGTCTGATGGTCACAAAATGCTTTCAACGATAGCTAAATCTGCCACTTACTTCCAAAAAATGCAATTTCCAGAGAAGTATTATGCTAAACACTCCACAAAAAAAATTTTCAATCCACAGATGAAAAAAGAAATAGAACAAAAACAAAAAGAACTATATGAGAGCGATTACATAGAATGTCCACATTATATGTCCAAATTAGGAATGAAAAATATAATTACGATTATAGAAGAACAGAGAATAAGAGCAAGAAAACAACAGCAAGAAGAACCAGAGATTAGATCACTTATTCATGTAATTATCGATAAACTTTCAGAGGAGCAAAAATCCAGACTTTTAAAGAATATTCCAGAGGAGCAGCTACTAAAAATCCTCCAAAAAGAGAATATTTCACTTAAAGACTTTCTCTAAAAAAAAGCTTGATTCCTCTTCAAGTTTTTTTGCCCTAGCTTTTGCTTCTTCATTCCCTCTCAATAGAGAGATCATTAAATCACTATCCAAACAGATCATTGAATTGTCCCTCTAAATCATTTAAGGCCGTCTTCATCATTTCTAGTTCATCTGACGAGAGTTTCCATGTTCCAGCGAAACTTAGTAAAGATTTTCGTTTCATAGGACGTGTTAATCGTTTAACCACATCAGAAAACGACTCATTACCATTTTTTTCTTTTTTCAACCTTCGATATGCTTCATCATCTAAACTAATGTTTTTACTACCCAATTTGATTCACATATGCATATAAACACACAGAATATATATGGATTATCTTCTTTGAGTTAACCTAATTATAGATGAAACGAGCACATCCTAAAAACCTAACGGAAGCAGATGAACTGAAAGCAAGAATTTTAATAGTTCTATTTACAAGAAGAAAATTCTAAAGGATCAAGGAAAGCTTTTTATTTTATTGAATAATAAATGGTACTCACTCTATAATTTCATGAATGAGAACTATATAATATTTGGTTGATCATCCAACTGGATTGAGATACACAATTTGTTAATTCTATTCATGGAATTATGGATACCCTTTTGGGAGAGACTACAATGGTCAAGGATTCTCTACATTTTGAAAGGCAAAATTTTCCTGCAAAGGCTGCAGTTGTGGTTGATGGAGGATATTGGAGAAAAATTATTGAAGAAATTGGAATTAGTTCAGTTGATTTGGTGTCTTTAACAGATTTTATTTGTTATCCTGCTTTTAGGATACGGACATATTTTTTTGATGGAAAAACCCAAGAATCGCAGTCTTTTCATGATGGACTCCAATTATTAGATCGATTTGAAGTCTATTTAGGAGAAGTAGTTCCGAGAACCTTTTTTTGCCCTTCTTGTCAAGAAACAGTTCAAGTTCTAGCTCAAAAAAGAGTTGATGTGGCCCTTGCGGTCGAATTAGTCCATTTAGCTACCACACAACAGATTGATCTCATTGTTCTTATCGCAGGGGATCGGGATTTTATTCCTGCTATAGAAACAGCAAAACATGCTGGTGCAATTTTACGCTTAATTCATGGACATCCGAAAACAGTCTCAGATACTTTATTTAAGCTTGTTGATGAAAAAATGGAACTATCCGTGGATTTTTTCAAACAGAATAAGATCAATTATCAAAGAAAGGAAGCAATCAGTAAGGAGCTAAGGGAAAAGCAAGAAGAAGAGAAAATAAAGGAAGAAACGGAAATTGAAGCAATCACAACCATGATAGAATCAATAGTGGTTGATTTAATCTCAAAAACCTCAAAAAAATATGTTCCACTAAGTAGAATAGGAATAGAACTCAATAGAATTGAACCTAATTGGAAAGAGAAAACAAAAAAGAAGCATCTGAAAGATCTCATTGGAATGGTTGAAGAGAAATTTAAAATCAAGGTCCGGACGAAACACTATTATGATTCAACCACAAAGAAAGTCCCAATTGTAAAGAAA